>NZ_JBHWHX010000010.1:0-43057 GCF_042732315.1 Streptomyces sp. NPDC059787 | reverse complement strand
CCCACTGACCCCTGTCCCGTCCGACGCCGGGCCGCCGTATAACACCGGGGGCCCGTCGTCGTACCCGTCCGGCACACTCCCCTCATGGACATCGTCATCCGGCCGGTGGAACCCGGCGAGCACGCGGAACTCGGTGAGATCACCGCGCAGGCCTATCTGCTGGACGGGCTGCTCGACTTCGGGGAGAGCGACGCGTACCTCGGTGAGCTGCGGAACGTGGGGAAGCGGGCGGCCGCCGCCGAGGTGCTGGTCGCCGTGGCGAACGGGTCGGTGCTGGGCGGGGTGACCTTCGTGCCGGGCCCCGGTCCGATGGCCGACATAGCGGGGCCGGGCGAGGCGGAGATCCGGATGCTGGCTGTCGCCCGCGCGGGCCGGGGACGGGGTGCCGGGGAGGCCCTGGTGCGCGCCTGCGTGGACCGGGCGCGGGCCGTCGAGGGGTGCGGACGGGTCGTGCTGTCGACCCAGCGCACCATGCGTGCCGCCCACCGCGTCTACGAACGGCTCGGTTTCACCCGCACCCCGGAACGCGACTGGAACCCGCTGCCGGAGCTGGACGACATCATGCTCCTCACCTATGAGTTGACGCTCTGAAACCAGCGCGACACAAGATATGGGGTTGCTGGCGGCACCCGACACAAGATGTATGCTCATGCTCGCTGTCGTCGCAGGGGAATCCGGTGTGAATCCGGAACTGTCCCGCAACGGTGTACCCATGCCCGCGTACGCGTGTGCACGGGCGTCAGTCCGAGGACCTGCCGACAGTGCGCCCGGCCGTCCGGTCCGGGTGCCCTGACGTCCGGGCCTCGCGGAATGGGCCGGTGGACGCGACGCCGCGTGCGCTCGTGTACTGCCCCCTGCGCTCTTCGAGGCCCCCGTGCCGAGCGAGGGAGAGCCCCACGTGACCATCGCGCCAGCCGATCCGGCTTCAGCGATCGACGTGCCCGAGGAGAGCGGCGGCCCCGGTGCCGCGCTGCTGCGGACCCTGACCGAGCTGACCGCCGACCTGCCCGACGCCGACCCCGGCCGGGTCGCCGCCGCCGCGCTGCGCGGCCGGTCCGCTTCCGCCGACGAGGCGGAGCTGCGGGAGCTGGCCACCGAGGCGGCGGCCGGGCTCATCTCCGAGGACCCGGCCTACTCCCGGCTCGCCGCCCGGCTGCTGACCATCGGCATCCGCGCCGAGGCCGCCTCGCAGGGCGTCACCTCGTTCACCGGGTCCGTCGCGACCGGGCACCGTGAGGGCCTGATCGCCGACCGGACCGCCGCGTTCGTCCGGCTGCACGCCGCCCGCCTGGACGCGCTGGTCGACACCGGGGCCGACGACCGCTTCGGCTACTTCGGCCTGCGCACCCTGCACAGCCGCTACCTGCTGCGGCACCCGGTCACCCGCAAGGTCGTCGAGACGCCCCAGCACTTCCTGCTGCGGGTCGCCACCGGACTCGCCGAGGACGACAGCGCCCGCTCCGTGGACGAGGTCGCCGCGCTGTACGGGCTGATGAGCCGCCTGGACTACCTGCCCTCCTCCCCCACGCTGTTCAACTCCGGCACGCGCCACCCGCAGATGTCGTCCTGCTACCTCCTCGACTCCCCCAAGGACGAGCTGGACTCCATCTACGACCGCTACCACCAGGTCGCCCGCCTCTCGAAGCACGCCGGCGGCATCGGCCTGTCCTACTCCCGCATCCGCGCCCGGGGTTCGCTGATCCGCGGCACCAACGGGCACTCCAACGGCATCGTCCCGTTCCTGAAGACGCTGGACGCCTCGGTCGCCGCCGTGAACCAGGGCGGCCGGCGCAAGGGCGCGGCGGCGGTCTACCTGGAGACCTGGCACTCCGACATCGAGGAGTTCCTGGAGCTGCGCGACAACACCGGCGAGGACGCCCGCCGTACGCACAATCTGAACCTCGCGCACTGGGTGCCGGACGAGTTCATGCGCCGGGTGAACGCCGACGCGCCCTGGTCGCTGTTCTCCCCGGCGGACGTGCCCGGACTGGTCGACCTGTGGGGCGAGGAGTTCGACGCGGCGTACCGGGCCGCCGAGGCGAAGGGCCTGGCGAGGAAGACCCTCCCGGCCCGCGAGCTGTACGGCCGCATGATGCGCACCCTCGCGCAGACCGGCAACGGCTGGATGACCTTCAAGGACGCGGCCAACCGGACGGCGAACCAGACCGCCGAGCCGGGCCACGTCATCCACTCCTCGAACCTCTGCACGGAGATCCTGGAGGTCACCGACGACGGGGAGACGGCGGTCTGCAACCTGGGATCGGTCAACCTCGGCGCCTTCGTGGACCGGGGGGACATCGACTGGGAGCGCCTCGACGAGACGGTGCGCACCGCTGTGACGTTCCTCGACCGGGTCGTCGACATCAACTTCTATCCGACCGAGCAGGCGGGCCGCTCCAACGCCAGGTGGCGTCCCGTCGGTCTCGGCGCCATGGGCCTCCAGGACGTCTTCTTCAAGCTGCGGCTGTCCTTCGACTCCCCCGAGGCGAAGGCGCTGTCCACGAGGATCGCCGAGCGGATCATGCTCGCCGCGTACGAGACCTCCGCCGACCTCGCCGAGCGCAGCGGCCCGCTCCCGGCGTGGGAGAAGACCCGTACCGCCCGGGGCGTGCTGCACCCCGACCACTACGACGCCGAGCTCTCCTGGCCGGAACGCTGGGCGGCACTGCGGACGCGGATCGCGGCCACCGGGATGCGCAACTCGCTGCTCCTGGCGATCGCGCCCACCGCCACCATCGCGTCGATCGCGGGCGTGTACGAGTGCATCGAGCCGCAGGTCTCCAACCTGTTCAAGCGCGAGACGCTGTCCGGGGAGTTCCTCCAGGTCAACTCGTACCTGGTGGACGACCTGAAGCGGCTCGGCGTGTGGGACGCGCGGACCCGTGAGGCACTGCGCGAAGCCAACGGCTCCGTGCAGGACTTCGCGTGGATCCCCGAGGACGTGCGGCGGCTGTACCGCACGGCGTGGGAGATCCCGCAGCGCGGCCTGATCGACATGGCCGCCGCCCGCACCCCGTTCCTGGACCAGGCGCAGTCGCTGAACCTGTTCCTGGAGACGCCCACCATCGGCAAGCTCTCCTCGATGTACGCGTACGCCTGGAAGCAGGGCCTGAAGACCACGTACTACCTGCGCTCCCGTCCGGCGACCCGGATCGCCCGCGCGGCGCGCGCCACCGCTCCCGTCCCGCAGGCGGCCGACCCCGAGGCCGTCGCCTGCTCCCTGGAAAACCCCGAGTCCTGCGAGGCCTGCCAGTGATGACCGCCAAGAACCTGCTCGACCCCGGCTTCGAGCTGACTCTCCGCCCCATGCGCTACCCCGACTTCTACGAGCGCTACCGGGACGCCATCAAGAACACCTGGCACGTGGAGGAGGTCGACCTCCACTCGGACGTCGCCGACCTGGCGAAGCTCAGCCCGGAGGAACAGCACCTGATCGGACGGCTGGTCGCGTTCTTCGCGACGGGCGACTCGATCGTGGCGAACAACCTGGTGCTGACGCTCTACAAGCACATCAACTCCCCGGAGGCGCGGCTGTACCTGTCGCGGCAGCTCTTCGAGGAGGCGGTGCACGTCCAGTTCTATCTGACGCTCCTCGACACCTATCTGCCCGACCCGGACGACCGGGCGGCGGCCTTCGCGGCCGTGGAGAACATCCCGTCCATCCGGGAGAAGGCGGAGTTCTGCTTCAAGTGGATGGACTCGGTGGAGCGGATCGACCGGCTGGAGACTCAGGCCGACCGCCGCCGCTTCCTGCTGAACCTCATCTGCTTCGCCGCGTGCATCGAGGGCCTGTTCTTCTACGGGGCCTTCGCCTACGTCTACTGGTTCCGCGGCCGGGGTCTGCTGCACGGGCTGGCGACCGGCACCAACTGGGTGTTCCGGGACGAGACGATGCACATGTCCTTCGCCTTCGACGTGGTCGACACCGTGCGCAAGGAGGAGCCGGAGCTGTTCGACGAGCAGCTCGGCCGGCAGGTCACCGACATGCTGCGCGAGGCGGTCGAGGCGGAGCTGCAGTTCGCGCGCGACCTGTGCGGGGACGGGCTGCCGGGCATGAACACCGAGTCGATGCGGCAGTACCTGGAGTGCGTCGCCGACCAGCGGCTGGTCCGGCTGGGCTTCGCGCCGGTGTACGGCTCGGAGAACCCGTTCTCCTTCATGGAGTTGCAGGGGGTCCAGGAGCTGACGAACTTCTTCGAGCGGCGGCCGTCCGCGTACCAGGTCGCCGTGGAGGGCACGGTCGACCTGGACGAGGACTTCTAGACAACCGTGCACCCGGGTGCCGCCCCGCCGTCACGCCGCTCGTGCGGTGCGGTGCGGGGCGGCACCCGTCGCCGGGCGTGAGGCCACCGGCACCTCACGGCGCCCGGCGGCGGCACGGGCGGCCTCGGCCCGCTCGATCTGCCGGTCGGTCCGCCGCTCGCGCGCGATGCCGATCAGCGCGGGCAGGGTCATGAGGACGAACAGGCCGAGGACGGCCGCCATCGAGGTCAGTGCTTGTATCCGCGTCGTATCCATGGACACCACTGTCCCGCTCGATGCTCCTTACCGGCAGTGGCAGGACTGCCGTACACCCTCGATTTACTGCCAAGGACGCGGCACACTGGAGCCATGCTCCAGAACGTGGCCGCCGTCCTCCTCGACGGTGTGAACCCCTTCGAACTCGGTGTCGTCTGCGAGGTCTTCGGCGTCGACCGCAGCGACGACGGCCTGCCGGTCTACGACTTCGCCGTCGCCTCGGCCGACGGCCCGGCGGTGCGCACCAACACGAGCTTCTCCCTCCAGGTCGAGCACGGTCTGGAGCGTCTGGAGACGGCGGACCTCATCGCCGTGCCCGCCGGTTCCTCCTATGTGTCCCGGGAGTTCCCTCCCGAGCTGCTGGACGCCCTGCGCAGCGGGGTGGACCGGGGCGCGCGGGTGCTCAGCGTCTGCTCCGGGGTGTTCGTGCTCGCCGCCGCCGGACTCCTCGACGGCCGGCGTGCCGCCGCCCACTGGAAGCACGCGGAGGCGCTGACCAGGAAGTATCCCCATCTGACGGTCGAGCCGGATGTGCTCTACGTCGACGAGGACCCGGTGATCACCTCCGCGGGCACCGCCGCCGGCATCGACGCCTGTCTGCACCTGGTGCGCAAGGAGCAGGGCACGGACGTCGCCAACAGGATCGCCCGGCGCATGGTGGTGCCCCCGCACCGCGACGGCGGGCAGGCCCAGTACATCGAGCGCCCGCTGCCGCGGTCCGGGGGCGACACCGTCTCCGAGGTATTGGTGTGGATGGAGCGGCACCTCGACGAGGAGACCACCGTCGAGCAGCTCGCCGCCCGCGCCCACATGTCGCCGCGCACCTTCGCCCGCCGCTTCCAGCAGGAGACCGGCACCACGCCCTACCGCTGGATCCTGCGCCAGCGGGTGCTGCTGGCGCAGCGCCTGCTGGAGGCGACGGACGAGACGGTGGACGCGATCGCGGGCCGTACCGGCTTCGGCAACGCGGCGGCGCTGCGCCACCACTTCGTCCGCGCCGTCGGTACGACGCCCCAGGCCTACCGGCGCACGTTCAGGGGCCCTCAGGCCGCCTGAACGCGCGCCGCGCGGGTCAGCGGGGTATCGCCCGCAGCATCAGCCGGCGCGGCCGGAGCGTGATGCCGATCCGGGGCCTGGCGTCGGAGCCGGGCGCGTGGTCGAAGCGGTAGGCGGAGGCGACCACCGCGGTGATGAGCGTGAGCTCGGCCATCGAGAAGTGGTCGCTGGGGCACTTGCGGTTGCCCACGCTGAACGGACTCATCGCGTACTTGGGCACGTCCCCCGCCCGCTCCGGGAGCCAGCGGTCGGGGTCGAACTCCTCGTGCCGCCCGTACGACCGCCGGTCGCGCTGGATCGCGTACGGACTGTAGATGAGGTCCGCGCCCTCGGGAATGCGGTATCCGCCGAGTTCCGTGTCGGTCACCGCGCGGCGCGTCAATATCCAGACGGCCGGATACAGTCGCAGGGTCTCGGTGACGACATTCGCGGTGTAGGTCAGCTTCCGGACGTCCTCGAATGCGACCGGACGGTCACCTACGACGGATTTCACCTCGTCGCTGATCTTGTCGCCGAGTTCCGGGTGCTCGGTGAGAACCAGGAGGAGCGACATGATCGTGGCTCCGACGGTTTCGCTGCCGGGGGTGAGTATGGCGATGACCTGGTCGTGAATCTCCTGTTCCCCTATGGGCTCGCCATTCTCTTCCTTCGCCTCCAGCAAAGCCGTCAGCAAATCGTTCGGTTTTTGACCGCTTGCCCGTCGGTCGGCGACGATCTCGTCGACCAGGACATGCAAATCGGCCAGCGCGCGGTTGAATTCCCGGTTGGCGGGCAGCGGCACCTTGTAAAGCGGTCCGAGCGGTACCACCATGCGCTGGTACATCCCGCTGAACAGCGTGGTGAGATCGGCGCAGATGCGCTCCGCCCGGGCGTCCATGTAGCTGCCGCGCATCAGGCAGCGGGCGGCGACCCGGACGGCCGCGCGGAAGGACTCCGCCGTGACGTCCAGCGGCTCGCCGCGGCGCCAGCGCTCCACGAGCGCGTACGCCTCCTCCGCCATGATCGGCCCGTACGCGGGGATGGCGTCGAGCCTGAACGCGGGCTGGATGGTGCGGCGCTGGCGCCGGTGCAGCGGGCCGTTGGCGGTGGCGACGCCCTCCTTGCCGAGCAGGTCCTCCAGGGACTCCCAGAGCGGTCCGGCGATGATGTAGTCGGGGCTCAGCGCCACCGCCCCGGTGAGGGCGGGGGTGGTGACGGCGTACACCGTCTTCGGTCCGAGCTTGAGGCGCACGACGTCGCCGTGGTCGCGCAGCCGGGACATGAAGGACAGCGGATCGCGCGCCAGTTTCCAGCCGTGGCCCAGGACGGGGACGCCTCCGCCGGCCACCGGAGGCTCACGCAGTCCGGCCTCCCCGGCCGTTTCGGGGTTCACCGACTCGACGGTCATGACTCACCTGCCGTTTCGTTGTCGACGTACGGGGGTGTGGACCGGTCGTCCCAGCTGTCGACCCGGTACCGGCCGGACTCGTGGTGGAACCAGTAGACGGAACTGAACCAGTTCCGCATATTGCCGACGCAGGCACGTACGGCGGCGCTTGTTTCCTTTCCTCCCACCGTGCCGTCGTCGAGGGCGTCCGCGAAGCGCAGGGCGTCCCGTTCGGCGTCCTGGAATTCGCTGATGCATTCCTCGACGCGGTGCCTCAAGTCCGCGATTGCCTCTTCGAGCGTGAGTCCCTCGTGGGTGATAAGACTGATGCCGAGATTGTGCACCTCACTGCCCGCTATTTCCTTCGGCAGGGAACAGAGGTCGTTGTACCAGGCGGCGAATTCCTGACTGAGCAGTGCCGCCTTCCGGTAGGCGGGGTGCTTTCGTATCCCGTCCGGCAGTTCACTGCCCGCGCTCGGTTCCAGGAGATCGGTCCAGATCCAGTGCGCGAAGGTGAGCCGGCGCAGTTCCAGATATTCCTCGACGGTGGGGACGATCCCCTCCGTACGGTTGTGGAACTCCCGGTCGTACGCCTCGATCACCTCGTGGAAGTGCCGGGCGAACCGGTCGCTCCAGCCGCCCGGCAGGAACGCGTACAGCCGCTCCACGCTGTCCGCGAGTCCCGCCACCACCGGATCCTCGTGGTCCAGGTGGTCACCGGGGCTGTCGAGGGCCCTGTGCAGCCGGTCCTTCAGCCGCAGCCAGGCGGCGGGACGGCCGTGCACGATGTCGCGGTCGTGCCGGTCGTCCCAGACGAAGAACCACGCGCTGTAGTCCGCTATCGCCTGCAGGACGTCGTCGGGGGCGCCTATGTAGTAGCCCGCCATGAGATCGGTGTAGCACAGGCCGTCGGCATATTCCTCCACCTTGTCCGCCGGCATGAGCCGCTTTTCGAGCAGCCACGCCCTGGTCGCCTGTTGAAGTCGGGGCCAATACGGGTGGAGTTGCCGGGGAAACACCGCCTCGATCACCGGAAGAGACAGCGCCGGTGGAACTGCGATGGTGGTCGGTGTCGATGTGGTGCCGTGTGACAAAGCATGCACGAACAATCCCCTCTCTGCCGCCAGTCGGCGTGCGCCCGCCCCCGAGCCGGGCGCACGCCGTGCGTATCCCCGCACCTCCATTCAGCACCACAACTGACCGTTCTGGGAACGGATTTGCTTCTTTCACCACTACGGAGGTCGCACGAACGAACGGCGCCCGATCGAAAAGGTGCTCGATCGGACGCCGTTCGTGAGGAGAGGGAGGGGCCCCGTGGGCCGGTCAGTCGTTGGCCACCACGGGGTAACGCGGCTCGTTCTCGGCCATCTGCCGCAGCGCGTCCTTGCGTTCGCGCTTGGACAGCCGGTCGATGTAGAGGTAGCCGTAGAGGTGGTCGGTCTCGTGCTGCAAACACCGTGCGAAGTAGCCGGTGCCGCGTACCCGGACGGCGTTGCCCTTCTCGTCCTGGCCGGTCACTTCGGCGTAGTCGGGGCGGGCCAGCGGCATGTACGCCGTGGGCACCGACAGGCAGCCCTCGTTGCTGTCGTCCAGCCGGCGCTGCTCGGCGGGCAGTTCGACCAGCCTGGGGTTGCAGATCACGCCGACGTGCCGCACGCCCTCGTCGTCCGGGCAGTCGTAGACGAAGACCTTCTTGTCCACGCCGATCTGGTTGGCGGCCAGGCCCACGCCCTCGGCGGTGCGCTGGCTGGCGAACATGTCGGCGACCAGTTGCTGGAACTCGTCGCCGAAGTCCGTGACGTCCTTGCACTCCTGGTGCAGCACCGGGTTGCCGACCACGGTGATCGGGCGCGAGGTACCGCGCTCCCGCCACGCCGTCTCGCGCTCCTCGCAGTCCTCCGTGTCGATGACGTATCCCTCGCCGTCGACGGGGAGCACGCCCGCGTGCTGCTGATCGGTGTCCTGCTGAGCCATGACCGACGTACGCCTTCCTGAGTAAAACCGGGGTTGTGATCTGACAAGGGTACGGTGAAGCCCCCCTTCAGGGGCGCGGGACCGTGTCGGTACGCGGCTCCGCCGCGTGGGCGCGATCAACCACAACGGACCGCACGCGGTCAACGACCTCAGCAGACCTCTTCAAGATCCCGCCAGTCCCGCGAGTCCGGACTGTCCGCGACCCACCCGTCGAGCAACCCCCGGACAAGAGAGGCAGGGGCGGCCACGCCACACTCCCTCTCCGGCACCCACAACTGCCCGTCCGTCCGATGCCCCAGCGGCCCCGGATGCCCCGGCTCACTGTGATCGTGCGGATCCAGGTGCTCGCCCTCCCCCTCGTCCGACGGCATCCGGGACTCCGAGCACATCCGGCACAGCAGCCGTACGGAGGAGGACCAGTCCTCGGCCGCGAACCCGGCGTCGGAGGCCAGCTGCTCCAGCGCGTCCCGGTCGGCCTCGGTCGCGGCCTCCAGCAGCACCACCCAGGTCGGCACCGGCGAGGGCGCCCACAACTCGATCTCGTCGAACACCGGGTACGTGTGCCCGGCGACGGTGCTCCGCTCCCCGTGCGGCACGCCGTCGTGCAGGACGACCTCACCCCAGCGGCGCCCGGAGGACGGCAGCGGAATGGACAGCACCTCGATCCGGGCGGGGTCCAGGCGCCGGCCCCACACCACCTCCGCCTCCCCCTCGGGGGACAGCCGTACGGCCGCGCTGCCCAGCTCCATGCCGAGGGGCTCGCCGGAGTCGGTGGCCGGGCCGGGCACCTTGAGTCCGTAGGCCTGCCAGGCCCGCCGGGCCAGCGGCCAGTCCTGCAGGGCGGTGGCGGCGATGCCGACGTTCCACCAGTCGGGAGCGCCCGTGTCGCGGTCGAGCAGCGCCACGGCCCGCAGACCGGCCGACCGCGCCTGCTCCCAGTCGTGCCGGAACTTGTGCAGCAGCGCGAGGTTGAACCAGGACTCCGACAACCAGGGCTCCAGGTCGGCGGCGCGGGTCAGCAGCGCTCCCGCGTCCTCGTACCGGCCGTCGCCGATGAGCGTGAACGCACGGTCCGTGGCCTGCCGCCAGGAGGCGGAGGGCCGGTGCCGTCCCTTGCCGAAGATCCTCACGATTCCCGCCTGCCAGTTCCGTCGGTGGGCTGGCCGTACCTGTCCGCGCCCCCGGACACCCTCTTCTTCGCATCCAACCACGTACGGCCGCGAGGGCGCTCATTACCCATGGGTTACCCAGCCTCGGCCGGGGTCAGACAGTCCTGTTCGTGGCCCTCGCCACGCTCGGCCCTGGTGTTCACGCGTCCCCTCCGTGTTCCGTGACAGCACCCGGGCCAGTGCTTCGACCACCTCCGGCGCGTACTCCCCGGCGGTTCCCAGGCGCAGTTCCTCCAGCGCGGTCAGCGGCCCGCCGGGCCCTCCTTCCCGGGACTTCTCCTCGTACGCGTTGACCACCCGGACGATACGTGCGGCGAGCGGCTGTTCCCGGTGCGGGTCGGCCTGGCGCTCGACGATCGCGGCCACACGCGGGTCCACCCCGGTCTGGCGCACCACGGCGCCGCCGAGCAGCGCGATCCGCCGCTGTTCGGTGACCGGCAGGACGGCGGTGGCGCCGTCGGGGACCGGGTCGACGAGGCTGAGCTGGCCGATGTCGTGCATCAGGGCGGCGTACTCCAGCACGGTCAGTTCGGGTTCGGTCAGCCCGAGGTCCCGGCCCACCGCACGGCTGAGCGCGGCGACCCGGCGGGCATGCCCGGCCGGGGTGCATCCGGCGATCTCGGTGGCCCGCGCGAGGGAGGTGATGGTCTGCCGGTAGGTGGCGCGCACGGCGGCGTACCGCCGGTAGGAAAGCTGTGCGAGCAGCAGGGGCACGGAGAAGACGGGCAGCGCCCACAGCCCCACGACCGCGACCCCGAGCGCCATCACCGCGCCCGTGGCGATGACGGCGGCCCCGATGCCGGGTACGGCCCGCAGTTCGTCGCGCAGCGTCGGCAGGAAGGGCCATCCGGTGCGGGAGTGGGCCAGCGCGGCGGCGAGCACGGCGTCGCACAGCGCGGTGAGGGAGAGCAGGGCGAGCAGGAGCAGCGCGTGGGCGGGGCCGCCCCAGCCGTCGAAGGTGCCCCGGTTGTACAGCGGCTGGAAGCACACGGCGGCGAACCCGACGGTCAGCACCCTGCGGGCCGACGGGTCGAGGGCGGGTCCTTCACCGCGCCCGACGTGCGGCACGCTGCCGAGCAGGGAGGCGGCGAGCACCACGGTGACGACCTGGGCGGCGCCGTGGTGGGTGGGCAGGCCCGCGGTCTCGCCGAGCAGCGCGTACGACAGCGAACCCGCGGCGGCGAGCGGCGCGGCCTCCCTGATCCGCGTCCCGTTGCGCCGGGTGAGCTCGCCGACGGCGATGAGCACTCCGAAGGCGAGGGCCGTACCGCGGTCCTCGACGCCGTCGTAGAGCGTGCTGCCCAGGGAACCGGCGGCGAGGACGGCGGCGCACAGGTGCACGACGGTGTGGAGCCGGGGCCTCATCGGCGCGCCCCGGGCCGGCCGGCGGGCCCGGGAACGGCCGCGGGCCGTATGCCACCGGTGGCGGACCGAGTGCCATCGGGGGCGGACGGCAGGCCACCGTCGGCGGACCGAGTGCCATCGAGGGCGGACGGCAGGCCACCGTCGGCGGACCGAGTGCCGTCGAGGGCGGACGGCAGGCCACCGTCGGCGGACCGAGTGCCGTCGAGGGCGGACGGCGGGCCACCGTCGGCGGACCGAGTGCCATCGAGGGCGGACGGCAGGCCACCGTCGGCGGACCGAGTGCCATCGAGGGCGGACGGCAGGCCACCGTCGGCGGACCGAGTGCCGTCGGGGGCCGATCGGATATCGCCCGTGGCAGGCCGGAAAGCATCGGCGATCAGCCGCGTGTCACCGGAGACGAACCGCGTGCCATCGGCGGCCGATCGGATATCGCCCGTAGCGGGTCCGGGGGTACCGGCGGTGGGCCGGGGGTCGTCGGGGGCGGGTCGTGCTTCGTCGGCGGTTACTGCCGGGTGCCAGCCGGACCGGCCGATCGCCTGGACCAGCGCGGCCACCATCCGTGGGTCGAAGTGGGCGCCCGCGCACCGCCTGAGTTCCTCCAGCGCCACGGGCACGGGTCGTGCCCTGCTGTAGGAGCGGGTGGAGGTCATCGCGTCGAAGGCGTCGGCGACGGCGACCACCCGCGCGGACTCCGGGATCTGACCGCCCGCCAGTCCGTAGGGGTAGCCGGTGCCGTCCAGCCGTTCGTGGTGGTGCAGCACCGCCGCGCGGGCCTCGCCGAGGAAGGAGATCCCCCGCACCATCTCGTGCCCGTACTCGGGGTGCAGTTCGATCACCCGGCGCTCCTCGGGGGTCAGCGGGCCGTTCTTGGTGAGCAGCCGGGTGGGCACGCCGAGCTTGCCGACGTCGTGCAGGATGCCCGCGAAGCGGAGCACCTCGACGCGCTCGTCGTCCATGCCGAGTTCCCGCGCGATCATCATGGACGCCCGTCCGACGCGTTCGCTGTGCCCGCGCGTGTAGCCGTCCTTGATGTCGACGGCCTGGACGAGGGCGCGGATCGTCGCCTGATGGGCGGCCCGCTCCCGGTGGTACTGGGCGAACGCCCACCACGAGACGCCCATCGGCAGCAGCACCAGCAGCGCGGCCACAGGACCGTAGGGGCTGCGCCACAGCAGCGCCATCATGAGTCCGGCGAGGCCGTGCACGGTGATCGGGGCCAGCGACCCGAGGAACAGCCGCCACCAGGCGGCCGGCGCCGGGATCCGCCTCCCGCGCGGGAGCACACCGGGCGCCGACGCCGGAATGCCGCCGTCCAGCAGGGTGAGCACCAGGCAGAACACCAGCACCGCGACCCCGGCCGTGCCGAGCGCGGCCGGGACGTCGCAGTCCGCCACCGCGTCGCGGCCGCCGACCGCCAGATGGACCCGGCTCGCGGCCCACACGGCGAGCACCAGCCTGCCGGTCCGCCAGAGCCTGCGCGCCAGGTACGGGCGTTGTTCCACGGGGAGCAGCAGCGCCCCGAGGAGTGCGACCAGCGCCGCGACGGGCGGTGGCAGCAGGAAGGCCCCGGCGAGCAGGACGGGGTGAAAGGTTCCGCCCGGGTGCGGGGCGGCGACCGGACGCGACCGGGTGAGGCGCTCGCAGCCCGCGTACAGCGTGGCGAGCAGGGCGACCGCCCACCAGGAGAAGCGGGCACCGCCCGACGGGGACACCGGGACGGAGGGAACCAGCGACAGCGGACAGAGCAGGCCCAGCACGGTGACACAGGCGACATACGCGCGGACCCGTGCCGGTAACGCCTCCATGTGCCCCTCCCCGACCGTGCCCGTCGACACCCGACCTGCCAGGCTCAGGAGCCTAGGACGGCGGGGGGCGCCTCCACGGGCCGATAACCCGCGGATTAGCACGTTCGAGTGACACAGGGGCCGGGGAACCGCGGAGTGTCAGGACTCCTGCGGTGCGGTCTGCGAGGCCGTGATGTCCTGGTCGGGGACGGCCTGGCCGGAGCGGATCAGGTCGAGCCGGCCCATGACTTTGGAGCGCAGGTCGCCCGGCACGTCGTCCTGTCCGCAGCAGCGCTTGACCAGCTTCTTCACCGCCTGCTCGAGCCCGTACTTCTCCAGGCACGGCGAGCATTCCTCGAAGTGGTGCTCGAACTTCACACAGTCGGAATCCGGCATCTCACGGTCGAGGAACTCGTAGAGATGATCGAGGATTTCGCTGCAATCCGTCTCGTGCGGCTCTCCGCAGCTCATGACCCCGAGCCTTTCGCTTCGTTCGACTCTCCGGCGCCGGCCGGGACCAGTCCGCGCTCACGCGCGTAGTCCTCCAGCATGCCGCGCAGCTGGCGGCGGCCACGGTGCAGCCGGGACATCACCGTACCGATGGGTGTCCCCATGATGTCCGCGATCTCCTTGTAGGCAAAGCCCTCCACATCGGCGAGATACACCGCGATGCGGAACTCCTCCGGGATCGCCTGGAGCGCTTCCTTGACGTCCGAGTCGGGCAGGTGGTCCAGCGCCTGCGACTCCGCGGAGCGCAGACCCGTGGACATGTGCGACTCGGCGCGCGCGAGCTGCCAGTCCTCGATCTCCTCGGCCGCGCTGCGCTGGGGTTCGCGCTGCTTCTTGCGGTACGAGTTGATGAAGGTGTTGGTGAGGATCCGGTACAGCCACGCCTTGAGGTTGGTGCCCTCACGGAACTGGTGGAAGGACGCGTACGCCTTGGCGTACGTCTCCTGCACCAGGTCCTCCGCGTCGGCCGGGTTGCGCGTCATGCGCAGGGCGGCCGAGTACATCTGGTCGAGGAACTCGAGCGCGTCCCGCTCGAAGCGCGCGCTGCGCTCCGCGGTCGACTCCGCGCCCGTACTGCCCTGGCCCTCGGGCTGCTCCGCCTGGCCGTGTTCGGTCCCTGCGTCGGTACCGGGAACCGGACCCACCTCCTCCAGAGTTGTCGTGAGACCGAAGGCGGTCTCACCCGAATCGGAGGATAGACGACGATCCGGTCCACCCGCCGCCCGAATAGGGGCGGTCCTGGCCGCGTGCAGCACCGTCCAGTCCAGGTCGGGGCGGCTGCTGCTGCGGCTCGAAGCAGACTCTGCCGGGCGCAGCCCGTCCACGGGGCGGTGGCGGGAGACGGGCGGGCAGAAGGTCGAACCCATGCGGCGGACTTCCTCTCCTACGACGGCGATGCCGTTGACCGGCATGTACGTCCGTCCCAACAGCGGGAGCCGTCCGGGCATTCCCGGGCCTCACCCGAGTGTGCCGGTCCACCTGACGACCGCGTCCGTGACCACCGTCACGGCCTCCTCCTGCGTGAGGTCCGCCCGCTTGGGCACGGCGAAGCCGTGATCGCCGTGGGGTACCTCGACCAGTTCGTACGCCCACCCGTCCCCCACCACCGCCCTCGCGCCGACGCTCCCCCAGGGCCGAACGCCCGGGGGGACCCCCGTCGCGCGGCCCCTCCCGTACCCGGGGAACTCCACGGGCCTGCCGAACGGGTCGTTGCCGCCCTGGACGACGAGCGTGGGCACCCCCGTGCCGAGCAGTTCCTCGGCGCGGGACTTCTCGGGCCTGCCCGGCGGATGCAGGGGGAAGCTCAGGGCGAGTACGGCGTGGGCGCCGAGCTCCGTGGCGGTGCGGCAGGCGACGCGGGCGCCGGCGCTGCGCCCGCCCGAGATCACCGGCAGGCCCGGCTTCGCCAGCGCGGGCCAGATGCCGCGCCAGCCGGTGTCGAGGGTCTTCGGCGCGGGGGCCACCTTCTTGCCGGCCACCCGCCAGGGCTGTTCGACCAGGGCGACGGTCACACCGTGTGCGGGCAGCCCGGCGGCGAGCGCCCTCAGGTCCCGGGCCTCGATGCCGCCGCCGGCGCCGTGGCTCACCGCGAGGACGAGGCGGGCGCGGTCAGGTGCACGATGCCAGGTGATGCGGGCGGTGCCGGCGTCCGTCTCCACGGTCTCGGTCGTGTGTGTCGCGTCCGTCGCGTCCGTCGTGTCGGGGGTCACGTCAGAAGAGTGTGCCTTCTTCCGGCGCGGCCAGCTCTTCCAGCAGCTCCGGTCCGTTGTTGCGGACGTTGCTGACGGCCGTGGGGACCGGGTAGGCGCGCATCAGACCGGAGGGCGGCGGGGCGAGCAGCTCGCGCAGTTCGCCGGCGTCGGTGCGGGCGGGGTCGAGCCAGGCGTCCCAGCGGTCCGGCGTGAGCATCAGCGGCATCCGCGGGTGGATCTCGGCGAGGGTGTGCGGGCCGTCCGCCGGTGACACCGCGAGCGGGCTGCTCTCCGCCTC
This sequence comes from Streptomyces sp. NPDC059787, assembly GCF_042732315.1. Classification (NCBI taxonomy): domain Bacteria; kingdom Bacillati; phylum Actinomycetota; class Actinomycetes; order Kitasatosporales; family Streptomycetaceae; genus Streptomyces; species Streptomyces sp. NPDC059787. The sequence goes on along the minus strand of NZ_JBHWHX010000010.1, from coordinate 27,326 downwards.
GGTGGTGATGACGGAGCACGTCACCCACCAGGCCCGGGGGTGGTCGTCCGGCAGCGTCTTGTCCCGCCAGAACTCGTACAGCCCGGCCATGGCGAACACCGAGCCGTCGGCCGGCGTCACGAAGTAGGGCTGCTTGCGGGGCCGCTTCTTCTTCCCCTCGACCTCCAGGTCCCGCTCCTGCTTGCCGGTGACCCACTCGTAGTAACCGTCGGCGGGCAGGATGCAGCGCCGGGAGGAGAAGGCACGGCGGTAGGACGGCTTCTCGTGGACGGTCTCCGCGCGGGCGTTGATCATCCGGGCGGCGCCCTCGGGCGTCTTGGACCAGGAGGGCACCAGGCCCCACTTCAGCTTCCGGAGCTGCCGAACCGGGTGCGGGTCCGCCACGTCCTTCAGGGCACGGTCGAGGACGGCGTAGACCTCCTTGGTCGGCGCCACGTTGTAGTCGGGCTCCAGGGTCTCCTCCGGCTCCCACTTGTCGATTTCAAAGATTCCCGCGAGATCCTCGGGCCTGCGACTCGCTGCATACCGTCCGCACATACGTGCAACACTGCCAGACTCCACGCGCAGAGGGAGCGATCGGAAACAGATGGAAAGCATGGTCAGTACCGCGTCCGCCTCACTCGCCTCCCTCTGGGACGAGGTCTCCGGCACCCAGCCCGATCCGGATGTGTGGGTGGTCGTCGCCACGCTGGTCGCCGCGGCCGCCGTCGTCGTACCGCAGGGGCTGTGGCGGCTGTCCCGGAACGCCGTCACGATCGCCCACGAGGGCGGGCACGGGCTGGTGGCGCTGCTCACCGGTCGCACGCTGACGGGGATACGTCTGCACTCGGACACCAGCGGCCTGACCGTCAGCCGCGGAAAACCGCACGGCATCGGCATGATCCTCACGGCCGCCGCCGGCTACACCGCTCCCCCGCTGCTGGGCCTGGGCGGCGCCGCGCTGCTCGGCGCGGGCCGCATCACGCTGCTGCTGTGGCTGGCCACGGTGCTGCTGCTGGCGATGCTGGTGATGATCCGCAACGCGTACGGGGCGATGTCGGTGCTGGTCACGGGCGGCACGTTCGTCCTGGTGTCCTGGCTGACCGGCCCCCAGGTGCAGGCGGCGTTCGCGTACGCCGTGGTCTGGTTCCTCCTCCTCGGCGGAGTACGCCCGGCCTTCGAACTCCAGGCCAAACGCTCCCACGGCGGCGCACCCGACTCGGACGCGGACCAGCTCTCCCGCCTGACCCACGTCCCGGCGGGCCTGTGGCTGTTCCTGTTCCACGCGGTCTCCCTGTGCGCACTGCTGGGCGGCGGCAGGTGGCTCTTGGGGCTGTAGGGCAGGGAAGCACGGTGTGCTCGTCTGCGGGGCTGTGTCAGTACGCGGCTCCGCCGCGCAGTGGGGCTGCCGGCAGCCACCCCTTGGGGGCGCGGGGCCGTACCGACATGCGGCTCCGCCCCGTGGGCGCGACAAGCCCCCACGCAGCCGCACCCGAAAGACGGCCTGCCCCCGGCCCTCCTTATAAAGTGGGCCCCATGGCCCAAAACCCCGCGCACACCGCCCTCTGGCCCGCCCCGCACGCGAGCGGAGCCGTCGACGCGACGGTCCACGTGCCCGGGTCCAAGTCGGTCACCAACCGTGCCCTCCTCCTCGCCGCCCTCGCCTCCGAGCCGGGCTGGCTGCGCCGCCCGCTGCGTTCCCGCGACACCCTGCTGATGGCCGGCGCCCTGCGCGCGATGGGCGTGGAGATCGAGGAAGGCGTCGGCCCGGACGGCACCGGTGAGGCCTGGCGGGTGCTCCCCACGGGCCTGCGCGGCCCGGCCACCGTCGACGTCGGCAACGCCGGCACGGTGATGCGGTTCCTGCCCCCGGTCGCCACCCTCGCCGACGGCCCCGTCCGCTTCGACGGCGACCCCCGCTCGTACGAGCGTCCCCTGAACGGCGTCATCGACGCACTGCGCCACCTGGGCGCCCGGATCGACGACGAGGACCGCGGCGCGCTGCCGATGACCGTGCACGGCGGCGGCGCCCTGGACGGCGGCACCGTGGAGGTCGACGCGTCGTCGTCCTCCCAGTTCGTCAGCGCCCTGCTGCTGTCCGCGCCGCGCTTCAACCAGGGCGTGGAGGTCCGCCACACCGGGGCGACGCTGCCGTCCCTGCCGCACATCCGGATGACCGTCGACATGCTCCGCGCGGTGGGTGCTCAGGTGGACACCCCCGAGTCGGGCGGCGAGCCGAACGTCTGGCGGGTCACGCCGGGCGCCCTGCTGGGCCGGGACCTGACCGTCGAGCCGGACCTGTCCAACGCCCAGCCGTTCCTGGCGGCGGCGCTGGTGACCGGCGGCAAGGTCGTGATCCCGGACTGGCCCGCCCGCACCACCCAGCCCGGTGACCGGCTGCGGGAGATCTTCACCGAGATGGGCGGTTCCTGCGAGCTGACCGAGTTCGGGCTGGTGTTCACCGGCTCCGGGTCGGTCCACGGCATCGACGTGGACCTCGGCGAGGTCGGCGAGCTGACGCCCGGCATCGCGGCCGTGGCGGCGCTCGCGGACTCCCCGTCGACCCTGCGGGGCGTGGCCCACCTCCGGCTGCACGAGACGGACCGGCTGGCCGCGCTGACCAAGGAGATCAACGAGCTCGGCGGCGACGTCACCGAGACCGCCGACGGTCTGCACATCCGCCCGCGCCGGCTGCACGGCGGCGTCTTCCACACCTACGAGGACCACCGCATGGCCACCGCCGGCGCGATCATCGGCCTCGCGGTCGAGGGCGTGCAGATCGAGAACGTGGCCACCACGGCGAAGACCCTGCCGGACTTCCCCGAACTGTGGACCGGGATGCTCGGGGCGTAGGGGTTCACCATGCGCCGCTACGGCAAGCACACCGACGAGGACGACATCCGCTCCCGCCCCAACCGCAAGGGCAACCGGCCGCGCACCCACATCCGGCCCAAGCACGAGGACGCGGCCCCTGGCCTGGTCCTGACCGTCGACCGGGGCCGGCTGACCTGCCTCGTCGAGGACCGGGTCGTACTGGCGATGAAGGCCCGTGAGCTGGGCCGCAAGGCGGCGGTGGTCGGTGACCGGGTGGCGCTCGTCGGCGACCTGTCCGGGAAGAAGGACACACTCGCACGGATCGTACGGATCGAGGAGCGCGCGTCGGTGCTGCGCCGTACCGCGGACGACGACGACCCCTACGAGCGGATCGTCGTCGCCAACGCCGACCAGCTCGCCGTCGTCACCGCCCTCGCCGACCCCGAACCCCGTCCGCGGCTGATCGACCGCTGTCTGGTCGCGGCGTACGACGGCGGCCTGGAGCCGCTGCTGGTGCTGACCAAGTCGGACCTCGCGCCGCCGGACAAGCTGCTGGAGCTGTACGGCGACCTCGACATCCCGTACGTCGTGACCAGCCGCGCGGAACTGGAGAGCGGCGAGGCGGCGGACCGGGTGCGGGAGCAGCTGGACGGCCGGATCACCGCGTTCGTGGGGCATTCCGGGGTCGGCAAGACGACGCTGGTCAACGCGCTGGTACCCGAGGAGCGACGGCGTACGACCGGACATGTCAACGCGGTGACCGGGCGGGGGCGGCACACGACGACGTCCGCGCTGGCGCTGCCGCTGTCGGGCGCCGGGGGCTGGGTGATCGACACGCCGGGGGTGCGGTCCTTCGGGCTCGCCCATGTCGACCCGTCCCGGGTGATCCACGCCTTCCCCGATCTCGAGCCGGGCACGGAGGGCTGTCCGCGCGCGTGCAGTCACGACGAGCCGGACTGCGCGCTGGACGCGTGGGTGGCCGAGGGGCACGCGGATCCGGCGCGGCTGTACTCGCTGCGGCGGCTGCTGGCGACGCGGGAGCGCACGGAGGGCGACTGACCTCCGCGTTGTTTGTCGTGGCCGCCGGGCGGTAAGTGCATAATCGCACCGAGCCGGACCCGAACCTGTCGAACCTGACGAAGCGGTCACTGTACGTGGGGAATGCGGGAGGACGACACATGGCGTGGCTGCTGGTCATAGTGGCCGGGTTGCTCGAGACCGGCTTCGCCGTGTGTCTGAAGCTGTCGCACGGCTTCACCCGGCTGTGGCCGACCATCGCGTTCTGCGCGTTCGCGCTGGGCAGCTTCGGGCTGCTGACCCTGGCGCTGAAGAAGCTGGACGTGGGGCCCGCGTACGCGGTGTGGACGGGCATCGGCGCGGCGGGGACGGCCGTCTACGGGATGGTGTTCCTCGGGGACCTGGTGTCGACGCTGAAGATCGTGTCGATCACGTTCGTGATCGTCGGTGTGATCGGACTGCAGTTGTCGGGGTCCGCGCACTGAGCCCCGCTACGGCACCGCCGGGGGCCGGTGCAGGGCGCCGCGCACCAGGTCGGCGACGCCGGTGTCGGCCGGGGGCGCGGTGACGCAGGACAGGGCGAGGCGGACCACCAGCTCGCAGGAGCGGGCCAGGTCGGCGGTGTCGGACCGGGGGATGCCGGGGCCGGCCAGGACGGCGACGGCACGGTCGCGGACGAGGGCGACGAAGTCGGTGGGTGAGGGCAGCGGGCCGTCGGCGCGGCGCTGCGCGGGCACGGCGGACCCGGACGTCACGGCCGGGAGGCCCGGGGCGGGCAGGCGTTCGCCCCAGCAGCCGGTGAGCATGGCGCGGACCAGGGTGTTCTCACGGGCGCTGGCGGTGGTCCACTCGGCGGTCGCGGTCAGCCGGTCGCGCGGGTCCGAGTGGCCGGTGAGGGCGCGGTCGACGCCTGCGAGGTAGCCGTCGGCCTCCCTGCGGACGAGGGCCCGGGCGAGGCCGTCCTTGCTGCCGAACTCGTTGTACAGCGTCTGGCGGGAGACCCCGGCCGCGGCGGCCACGTCCACCATCCGCACCGCGGACCACGGGCGACGCGCCAGTGCCGTGTAAGCGGCGTCCAGCAGAGATTCCCGCGCTGCAGGCATCTTCGCCTCCCTCGGGGCGAGCGGCCGACCCTGCGGTTAGATTTGACGCGCCGTCGGGCACTGTCAAGGGTTCGCGGGACCCGCCCCCGGTGGCCCCGCACCGATCTCGGCAGATACCGTTCGTTGCATGCCCGACTACCTCGACGACCTGCGTCTCGCCCATGTCCTGGCGGACGCCGCCGACGCCGCGACGATGGAACGGTTCAAGGCTCTCGACCTCAAGGTGGAGACCAAACCGGACATGACGCCGGTGAGTGAGGCGGACAAGGCCGCCGAGGAACTCATCCGCGGCCACCTCAAGCGCGCCCGCCCGAGGGACGCGGTCCTGGGCGAGGAGTACGGGGTGGAGGGCACGGGGCCCCGGCGCTGGGTGATCGACCCGATCGACGGCACCAAGAACTACGTGCGCGGGGTGCCCGTGTGGGCCACGCTGATCTCCCTGATGGAGGCCGGCGAGGGAGGCTTCCAGCCGGTCGTCGGGGTCGTCTCCGCCCCCGCCCTCGGCCGTCGCTGGTGGGCCGCGCAGGGGCACGGCGCCTTCGCCGGCCGCAGTCTGTCGTCGGCCTCCCGGCTGCACGTCTCCCGCGTCTCCCGGCTCTCCGACGCCTCCTTCGCGTACTCCTCGCTCAGCGGCTGGGAGGAGCAGGGGCGTCTGGACGGCTTCCTCGATCTGACCCGCGAGGTGTGGCGCACGCGCGCGTACGGCGACTTCTGGCCGTACATGATGGTCGCCGAGGGATCGGTGGACCTGTGCGCCGAGCCGGAGCTGTCACTGTGGGACATGGCGGCCAACGCGATCGTGGTCACGGAGGCGGGCGGCAGTTTCACCGGGCTCGACGGCCGTCCGGGACCGCACAGCGGCAACGCGGCCGCGTCGAACGGGCTGCTGCACGACGAGTTGCTGGGGTATCTCAACCAGCGTTACTGAGCGGCACGGGGTGAGCGTGCGCGCCCCCGATCGGCCGCACGCGCCCCCTTGTTGACCCCCGCTTTGCCTGTCACTCTGAGAGCTCCCCCACTTGTGAACTTGTGAAATCGCGAACGAACGGGCTCCTACGCCCGCGACCTCGCGTTTTCCGGTAGGAGGTGGCTCCATCCATGCTCGTCCGTGACGCCATGAGCACCGTGGTCCTCACCATCGGCCCCGCCCACACCCTGCGCCAGGCCGCCGCCCTGATGTCCGCCCGCCGGGTGGGCGCGGCCGTGGTCCTCGATCCCGACGGCACCGGCATCGGCATCCTCACCGAACGGGACGTCCTCAACTCCGTCGGGCTCGGCCAGGACCCCGACAGCGAGCGCGCCCACGCCCACACCACCACCGACGTCGTGTTCGCCGCCCCGTCCTGGACCCTGGAGGAGGCCGCCACCGCCATGGCCCACGGCGGTTTCCGCCATCTGATCGTCCTCGACCGGGGCGGGCCGGCCGGCATCGTCTCGGTCCGCGACATCATCCGCTGCTGGGCACCTCAGCGGCAGCCGGCCCAGCGGGTACCGGCGTAGTGACATGCGGAACGGGCCGGACCCCGCGAGGGGGTCCGGCCCGGGTTCCGACAAGCGGTCCAGCGCTGGAATCAGCCGCGCAGGGCCTGGACCGCGGCCTCCAGCCGCTTGCCGAAGTCCTCGTCCGCCTGACGGAAGTTGTTGATCGCGCGCTCGGCGATGTCGTCGCGCGTGACCCCGGAGATGGCGTTCGCCAGGTTGTTCACCAGGCGCTCCTTCTCCTCCTCCGTCATCAGCCGGTACAGGTTGCCCGCCTGGACGAAGTCGTTGTCCTCGGCGTGGACGGGCGTGACCGTCTCGCCGGTGACACCGGTGACCGCGATGGGCTGCCACGGCGAACGGCCCGTCTGGGCCGGGCCGCCGAAGCTGTTCGGCTCGTAGTTCTTCGCGCCCCCGTGGCGGCCGTCGTACAGGTAGCCGTCACGGGAGTTGGTGCGCGCCTCGGTGGCGTGCGGGCGGTTCACCGGCAGGTGGTCGGCGTTGATGCCGACGCGGTAGCGGTGGGCGTCGCCGTACCCGAAGAGGCGGCCCTGGAGCATCTTGTCCGGGGAGGGACCGATGCCCGGCACGAAGTGGGCGGGGCTGAAGATGGACTGCTCGACCTCGGCGAAGATGTTCTGCGGGTTGCGGTTGAGCTCCAGCTTGCCGAACTCGATCAGCGGGTAGTCCGCGTGCGGCCAGACCTTGGTCAGGTCGAACGGGTTGAAGCGGTACGTGGCCGCCTCGGCCACCGGCATCACCTGGACGTAGACGGTCCAGGACGGGAACTCGCCGCGCTCGATGGCCTCGCGCAGGTCCCGCTGGTGGGAGTCGGGGTCCTTGCCCGCGAGGATCTCGGCCTCCTCGGCGGTCAGGTTCTTGATGCCCTGGTCCGTCTTGAAGTGGTACTTCACCCAGAAGGCCTCGCCGGCCTCGTTGTTCCACTGGTAGGTGTGCGAGCCGAAGCCGTCCATGTGGCGGTACGACGCCGGGATGCCGCGGTCACCGAACAGCCAGGTCACCTGGTGCGTGGACTCGGGCGACAGACCCCAGAAGTCGAAGACGTTGTCCGCCTCCTGCGAGCCGGTGTACGGGTCGCGCTTCTGGGTGTGGATGAAGTCGGGGAACTTGATCGCGTCCCGGATGAAGAACACCGGGGTGTTGTTGCCGACGAGGTCGTAGTTGCCCTCCTCGGTGTAGAACTTCAGCGCGAAACCGCGCGGGTCGCGCACGGCGTCCGCGGCGCCCAGGTTGCCGGCCACCGTCGAGAAGCGGAGGAAGGTCTCCGTCTCCTTGCCGACCTCGGAGAGGAACGCGGCCCGCGTGTACTGCGTGACGTCGGCGGTCACCGTGAAGGTGCCGTAGGCGCCGGCGCCGCGGGCGTGCACCACACGCTCCGGGATGCGCTCACGGTTGAAGTGGGCCAGCTTCTCCAGGAGGAGCTGGTCCTGCACGAGGACCGGGCCACCGACGCCCGCGGTCTCGCTGTTCTGGTTGTCGGCAACCGGAGCACCGGCCTCCGTAGTAAGCGGTCCCTGCGTCACGTGCGCCTCCTGCGTCATCACTGACCAACCTGTGCCTTGGCCAAATCCGATCCCGATCCTACAATGGACAATGTCTAAGTCAAGTGAGGCTCCAAAGTCACACCCGTTCGGGATTCCTGTCCCCCTGCTGTTAGGCTGGTGCCTATGAGTGACCTTTTGGAACGGCTCCGTGGACGTGGATGGCGGATGACCGCGCAGCGCCGTGTCGTGGCCGAGGTCCTCGACGGCGAACACGTCCACCTGACGGCCGACGAGGTGCACTCCAGGGCTGTCGCCAAGCTGCCCGAGATCTCCCGGGCGACCGTCTACAACACCCTGGGCGAGCTGGTCTCGCTCGGTGAGGTGCTGGAGGTGGCCACGGACAAGCGGGCCAAGCGGTACGACCCCAACGCGCACCGCCCGCACCACCACCTGGTGTGCGCGCAGTGCGGCGCGATCCGCGACGTCCACCCGACCGGCAACCCGCTGGCCGACCTCCCCGACACGGAGCGCTTCGGCTTCACGGTCTCCGACGTCGAGGTGACGTACCGCGGAGTCTGCCCGAACTGCGCGGCGGCGTAGGCGGCACACACACGCTTGAACGAAAGCCCCGGCATCCGATGGATGCCGGGGCTAAAAGCCGAGGGCCGGAACCCTGTCGGATTCCGGCCCTCGGCCTTCAGTAGCGGGGACAGGATTTGAACCTGCGACCTCTGGGTTATGAGCCCAGCGAGCTACCGAGCTGCTCCACCCCGCGTCGATGAATGAAACACTACGTCAAGACATCCGACAGAAGCAAATCCGTTCCCGCACGCCACAACGGACAGCCGCACCACCCCACCGCGCGCAGCTGCGGGCAGTCGTGCCGCTGAGACGGCCCCCACCCCACCGCGCGCAACTGCCGGCAATCGTGCCGCTGAGACGGCCACCACCCCACCGCGCGCAACTGCCGGCAATCGTGCCGCTGAGACGGCCACCACCCCACCGCGCGCAACTGCCGGCAATCGTGCCGCTGGGGCGGCACGGGTGGGCGCAGCGGCACCCCGCAAACGCCGGGCCGCGGAACCCACCCCCGCTCGGTCCAGCACTGCCTCACGCGGACAGCTCCTCGCGCAACGCGTCCCGCAGCCGCGCCGCCCGCTCCGTAACCGCCGGAGGCCCCAGCGCAGCCGCCCGCTCCGCCCACCGCTGCCCCTCCGCGAGCTCCCCCCGCCGTGCACAGACCAGCGCAAGCCGCAGCGCCGCCCGCCCGTGCCCCGCATCGGCCGCCCGGGTCCACCACACGACCGCCTCCGGCTCGCTCCCCTCACGAGCCAGCAGCAACCCCAGATTGAACGCCCCGTTCCGCGACCCGGCCTCCGCCGCCTCCCGGTACCACCGCGCCGCCTCGACGACATCCCCCCGCGCCGCCGCGAGCATCCCGACCCGCACCTGCGCCCGCCGATGCCCCTGCGAGGCCGCCCGCTCGTACCACTCCTCGCACTCACTGCGCCGGTTCACCGGCTCCCCCAGCTCGTGCGCCGGCTCCGGCGGCCTACGGGCATCCAGCACCGTCGCCAGCCGGTACGCCGCCTCCGCGCTCCCCCCGCCCGCCGCACACCGCAGGAACCGCTCCGCCTCGCCCTCCTCGCCCTCCCGCAGCCGCGCCATCCCGACCTGGAGCGCCGCCTCCATGTGCCCGGCGGCCGCCGCCCGCTCGTACCAGCGCAGCGCGGACCGCTCCTCGCCCCGGCCCGCGTGCAGGATGCCGAGGTTGAAGGCGGCGTCCACGCTGCCGGTCTCCGCAGCCTTGGAGAACCACGGCTCCGCACCGGTCTCGTCCCCGGCCCGCAGCAGCAGGATCGCCAGCGCGTTCGCCGCCTCGCGGTGACCGGCGTACGCGGCCCTGCGGTACCACTGCTCGGCAGGGGCGGTCCGGCCCTGGTCGGCGCAGAGCAGCCCGAGGTTGTACGCGCCGTTGATGTCACCGGCGTCCATCGCGGCCCGGTACCAGCGCTCGGCGGTCTGGGTCTCGCCCCGCTCCGCGTGCAGCGCGCCCAGCGCGTTCGCGGCGTTTCCGTCGCCGTCCTGCGCGGCCCGCAGCCACCACACGGCGGCGTTCTCGGTGTCCCCGGCGTCGCGCAGCAGGAAGCCGAGCGCGCAGGCGGCCCGGGTCTCGCCGTCCTTGGCGGAGGTCAGGTACCAGCGGCCGGCCTCCTTGAGATCGCCGCGCCGCTCCAGGATCGCCCCGAGGTGCAGCGCGGCCCGGCGGTGTCCCCGCGCGGCGGCCTGCCGGTACCACTGCTCGGCCTCCCGCACCAGCGCGGCAGCGTCGTCGTCGCTCTCCCGCGCGGCCCTGCGGTCCAGCGCGCGGGCCAGCCGGTACGCCCCTTCCCGGTGCCCACGCTCGGCGGCGGCCCGCATCCAGCGCTCGGCCCGGGCCGTGTCCCCGCGGTGTTCCAGCAGGTCGGCGAGGGCGTACGCGCCGAGGGTGTGGCCCTGCTCCGCGGACTGGCGCAGCCAGTACTCGGCGGCGGGTTCGTCCCCGCGCTCCCGGTGGTGACGGCCGAGCGCGTGGGCCGCCGCGGTGGAGCCGGCCACGGCGGCGATCCGCCACCAGCCGGCGGCCTCGTCGGCGTAGCCCCGCTGGTGCAGCAGGACACCCAGGTTGTTGGCGGCGGCACGGTCGCCCGCGGTGGTGGCGGCACGCAGATGGGGTTCGGCCCCGTCGAGATCACCGCGGCGCAGCAGCATGGCGCCGAGGACGCTCATCGCCTCGACGTCGCCGGCCTCGGCGGCGAGCCGCTGACGCAGCTCCTCGGCCGCCTCGTCGGCGGCCTCCCCCGTCTCGTCCCGGGGTTCCTCCTGAGAGGAGGACTTCACAAAACGCCCTGTCCCGAACAGAGTTGCCTTGTCCCCCATAACATCCATCGTCGCACCACCTGCAACCTGGGTACACCTGGTATACCGCAGCCATTGAGGTCACTACAGCGTTTTGTCGACATGCCCACAGAGAGACAAGTCAAACACAGATCGGCCAACTCCCGTCGGCGGCACGGCCGTCACCCGCCCAGGCACATGCGTTCGCCCATCGCAAAGGCCCGGATTCCTCAAGGAATCCGGGCCTTTGATGTCGCCGACTTCGCGACGTGAGTAGCGGGGACAGGATTTGAACCTGCGACCTCTGGGTTATGAGCCCAGCGAGCTACCGAGCTGCTCCACCCCGCGCCGTTGCGTTGCAACCGTAGCACGGCGCGGGACGGGCGTTTGACCAGCCTGCTCGCTAACTGCTCGGACTCGGGTCGGGACTGGGACTGCTGTCCCCGCCGCCGGCGCCACCGCCCCCTTCGGCCGACTGGGCCTCCTCGGCCCTGCGCAGCGCGTCCTCCAGGTCCTTCTGCGCCTTGCCGTAGGCCTCCCAGTCGTTCTTCTTCAGGGCTTCCTGGCCGGCCTCGAAGGCCTTCTGGGCGTCGTTCAGCGCCTCCTGGACCGTGGGGTTGTCGGACGTCGGCGGTGGCGTCGTGCCCTCCTCCTCGCCGGTCCCCTCGTCCTCACCCGGTGGTGGCTCGGTGGTCGTGCCCTCACCTCCGAAGACCTTGGCGAGAGCCTCGTCGAGGGTGTCCTCGAAGGCGGTCTGGCCTCCGTAGGTCACCAGCACCTTCCGCAGCAGCGGGTACTTCAGTCCACCACCGCGTACGTAGACCGGCTCCACATAGAGCAGTCCTCCGTCGAGCGGGACGGTCAGCAGGTTGCCGTACTCGACCTCGGAGTCGCCGCCTCTCAGCAGCCTGATCGACTCGGCGATGTCCTGTTCGGAGTTGAACTGGCTCTGGACCTGTTTGGGTCCGGAGACCGTGGTGCTGGTCGGCAGTTTCAGCACTCTGATCTTGCCGTAGTCCTCGGTGCCAGGATCGGCGTTCACCGCCATGAAGGCACTGAGGTTGTCACGACCGTTCGGTGTGAACGTCGTGGTGAGCGAGAAGGTCTGCTCCTGCTGGTCGGGCATCCTCATGCTCAGGTAGTACGGAGGCACCGCGTCGCCCGTCTTGTTGGTCGGGTCGTCCGGTACTTCCCACACCTCGCTGCCCGAGAGGAACGTGGTGGCGTCCTTCACGTGGTAGCGGGTCAGCAGTTCGCGCTGCACCTTGAACAGGTCCTGCGGGTACCGCAGATGAGCCATCAGCGCGCTGGAGATCTCGGTCTTCGGCTGCACCGTGTCCGGGAAGGCCTTCATCCAGGTCTTCAGGACGGGGTCCTGGGTGTCCCACTGGTAGAGCTTGACCTCGCCGCTGTACGCGTCGACGGTCGCCTTCACCGAGTTGCGGATGTAGTTGACCTGGTTCTGCTGGGCCACCACCGCGCGCTGGTCGTTGGTGGCGGTCAGCGAGTCGGCCGTGGTGTCGCCGAGGGTCGTCCGCGACGCGTACGGATAGCCGTTGGTGGTGGTGTAGGCGTCGACGATCCACTGGATACGGCCGTCCACGACCGCCGGGTAGGCGTCGCCGTCGATGGTCAGCCACGGGGCGATCGCCTCGACGCGCTCCTTGGGCGTGCGGTTGTACAGGATCCGCGATCCCTCGCCGATCGCCCCGGAGTACAGGATCTGCGGCTCGCTGAACGCGACCGCGTAGGCGGCCCGGTTGATCGGGTTCTCGAGGTTGACCCCGCTGTCGTCCTTGTAGCTGTACGTCTTCTCACCGCTGTCGTCGGAGTAGTCGATCTCCTTCTGGGGACCGCCGACGATCGAGTACGTGGTGGTGCGCTCGCCGTAGTAGACGCGCTGCTCGTACTCCGGGAGTTCACCCTGGGACGGCAGGTCGGACTCGATGAAGTTCGGACGGCCACCGGAGTCCACGCTGGTGCCCTCGGCCGCGACGACACCGTATCCGTGGGTGTAGCGGAAGTGGTCGTTGATCCAGTTCCGCTTGGGGATGCCGTCCAGGTTCAGCTCGCGCAGACCGATGACCGTGTCCTGCTCCTTGCCGCCGATGGGATACCGGTCGACGTCCAGGTTGGTCGGGAACGCGTAGTAGTTCCTGATCTGCTGGAGCTGCTGGAACGTCGGCGAGACGATGTTCGGGTCCATGATCCGGATGCTCGCCGTGTCGGTGACGTCGTCCCGCAGCTGGGTCTTGTCCTCGGTCTGGCTCGTGCCCGGGTAGTCGGTGACCTTGGAGTCGTCGATGCCGTAGGCCTCACGCGTGGCCTTGAGGTTCTTCTCGACGTACGGCGCTTCCTTGGCCTGCTCGTTCGGCTGGACCTGGAACTTCTGCACGATCGCCGGGTACAGGCCGCCGATGAGGATCGCCGACAACACCATCAGGCCGAAGCCGATCACGGGCAGCTGCCAGGTGCGCCGCCACAGGGTGGCGAAGAACAGCAGCGCGCAGATCACGGCGATGCAGAACAGGATCGTCTTGGCCGGCAGATAGGCGTTGGCGTCGACGTACCTGAGGCCCGTCCAGCTGTCGGTGGCCTTGAAGTCGCTGGACTTCACCGCCAGTCCGTACCGGTCGAGCCAGTAGGCGACCGCCTTCAGGGCGACGAAGACACCGAGGAGCACCGACAGGTGTCCGGTGGCCGCGGCCGTGGCGCGCGCGCCCGGGCTGGTGATGCGCAGCCCGCCGTACAGGTAGTGGGTGAGCGCGGCGGCGATCAGCGCCAGGATCGTGGCGGCGAAGCCGAAGCCGAGCAGGAACCGGTACCAGGGCAGGTCGAAGGCGTAGAAGGAGACGTCGAGCTTGAACTGCGGGTCCTTCTGGCCGAAGGACACGCCGTTGACCCACATCAGCCAGGTCCGCCACTGGCTCGACGCCGAGGCGCCGGCGATCAGGCCCACCAGCGCGGTGATGCCGAGCAGCAGCCACTTCTTGTACGGGGCGATGCCCATCCGGTACCGGTCGAGGTTCTGCTGCTCCATCGACATGGCGCTCAGCGGCGGCCGCATGCGGTGTGCCAGCCAGATGTTGAAGCCGACCGCGAGGGCCATCAGCAGACCGAAGACGAAGAACAGCCCGATCTTGGTCCACAGGGTCGTCGTGAACACCGACGAGTAGTTGACCGAGCGATACCACAGCCAGTCGGTCCAGAAGCCCGCGAACATGGTGAACACCATGCCGAGGACGGCCAGGACGCCCAGTGTCATGAGCAGGGTCCGAACCCGCCGGGACGGGCGGCCCACTCTGATCCGTGGCCCCGTCGGGCCTCCGCCGCGGTCCGGCATCTGGAAAGCCAAGGTAGGCACCTCGAAGTTCGCTGTTGATTCGTCAGGCCCGCGTCTTCACGGACCGTGTGTGGTCCCCCGTGATCGCAGGCCCACACCTATGCAACTTACTCACGCTTTACTCGGTTCCCGATTCCGGCCAGGAACGAGAGAGGATTGTGACCATGTCCAACACACCCATGGCGGCCAACCCGCTCACCCGGGCCGTGCTCGAGATCGACGAGTACGTCTCCGGCCTCGGCTGGGACCAGCCCGCCCGCCTGTTCGCCCTCGTCGACACCGCCCGGCTGCGGGCCGAACAGCCCTCGCTCGCGGACCGGCTCGGTCTGGGCGACGAACAGGAGACAACCGCTCTCACCCCGATCGAGCAGGACGAGATTCCAACGGGCAAGCCGCTCGACGAGTTCCTGGGCACCATCGCCTGGCCCGACGCGGTGACCGGCTGTGCCCTGACCGTGGAGCGGCTGATGCTGCCGCCGTCGGCCGAGGCCCAGGTTCCCAAGGACCTGGACGAGGCCGCGCTGACGAAGTGGGTGGCGAGGCACCCGGAGCGTCAGGAGGTCCGGATGACGGTCGCGGTGCTGCGCGACGGGACCCGCGAGTCGGCCCTGCGACTGCGTGAGAAGGACTCCGCCACGGAGGTCCTCACCGGCTCCGAGCTGGTGCCGGGCCTGGCCCAGGCGCTGACGGCGACGTTCGAGGAGTAGCGGGGCCGGTCAGGAGGCCGTGCACTTCGGCAGGTCCGCGGTGTCGCCGGAGCGGATGTCCCCCAGGGCGCCCAGGGCGTCGTCGATGGTGTCGACCTTCACCAGGGTGAGGCCCTCGGGGGTGTCCCTGGCGGCGGACGCGCAGTTGTCGGCGGGTGTGAGGAAGTACTCGGCGCCCTTGTTGCGCGCGCCGACCGTCTTCATCTCGATCCCGCCGATCGGCCCCACCTTGCCGTCGTCGTCGATGGTGCCGGTGCCGGCGACGAACTCGCCGCCGGTCAGGCTGCCCGGCGTGAGCTTGTCGTAGATGCCGAGCGCGAACATCAGGCCCGCGCTCGGCCCGCCGACGTCGGCGAGCTTGATGTCGATGCTGAACGGGAAGGTGTGGTCGGTCCCGGCGGAGATCCCGACGACGGCGCGCTTCTCGCCGCCGTCCTCGGAGGCCGTGGTGGTGATCGTCACCTTCTCGGTCTTCGTCGCCGTCCGGTTCTCCTTCTCGGCGGCGGCCTGCTCCTTGGCGGGCACGATGGTGAAGACGACGTCCTCACCCGGCTTGTGCTCGGTCACCCGCTCGGCGACGTCGGTCGGCTCCTTCACCGCCTCGCCGTCGACGCTCTTGATCACGTCGCCCGCGTGCAGCTTGCCCTCGGACGGGGACCCCTTGACCACCGTGGAGACGATCACCCAGGACTTCACCGAAACGTCGAGCTCCTTCAGGGCCGCGACCTTGGCGCTCTCCTGGGACTGGCTGAACTCCTCGGCGTTCTCCTGGGTGGACTCCTCCTCCGTCTTGCCGTCGGGGTAGAGGGTCTCGTGCGGGACGACCTTGTTGTCGTGCGCGAGCCATCCGTAGACGGCCTCGACGAGGTTCATCCGGTAGTCGGCGCTGGTGACCCGCACCGTGGTCATGTTGAGGTGACCGTCCGTCGGATAGGTCTTGCGCCCGGAGATCTGCAGCACCGGCTCACCGTCGTGCTCGCCCAGCGTGTTCACCGTCGGCCCCGGGGACATCTCCGAGTAGGGCACGGGGATGAACACTCCCGCGCACAGGAGCGCGATCAGCATCAGGGTGGAGGCGAGCATCGTCGCGGTGCGGCGTGGCATGCCTCGACAGTACGGGACAGGCCTGTCAGCGCACCGTCAGGGCCGCCCGGACGGGCGGCCCTGCTCGCTTCGTACGCCGTGACCTGCTGCTCTTTGACCTTCAGCTACCCGAGCGCGGCCTTTCCATGGCCTCGCGGAACCGGGCGTAACCGATGAGTTCGGGGCCGTCGCTCCGCACCTTGCGGGTGCGATTGGCCCAACTGCCCCACAGTCCCGCTCCGATCGCGGCCACCAGCGGAATCAGCAACCAGGCGAGCGCCGCCATGCCGACCTCCCAACCCCATGAGTGTCCGCAACACTGACTGATCAGCAGATTAACCATCCGCAGTGACAACGCTCACGCCAGGGGTGGGGTTACGCAACCGGAGGTCCGGGGGCCTGTCATGGGCGCCTCAGCAAGCGCCCACCCGCCCTCCCGTCGCCCGACCCCCACCCCTCAACGACGGCGCTACGCGCCGACCCATTCCTCGGTCCCGTCGCCCGACCCCCACCCCTCAACGACGGCGCTACGCGCCGACCCATTCCTCGGTCCCGTCCGAGAACCGCTGGTGCTTCCAGATGGGCACCTCGTGCTTGAGGTCGTCGATCAGCTTCCGGCAGGCATCGAAGGCCTCCCCCCGGTGCGGGCACGACACGCCGACGACCACGGCGAGGTCCCCGACCCGGAGGTCCCCCACCCGGTGCACGGCGGCCAGCGCCCGGACGGGGTACTCGGCGGCGACCTTCTCGGCGATCCGCCGCATCTCGTCCTCGGCGCTGGGGTGGCACGAATAGCCGAGCTCGTCGACGTCGGCGCCCTCGTCGTGGTTGCGCACGGTCCCGACGAACAGCGCCGTCCCGCCGGCCGCGTCGTCCCCGACCGCGTGGAGGACCTCGTCCACGGACAGCGGCGTGTCGCGGATCGAGATCAGCTTGATCGGGTCCTGTGCGGCCTGCTCACCCGGGTGATCGTGCGTGGATGCCATGTCTCCATCGTGCCCCACCCCGGCGACAACGCGGAACAGTGTCATCACCCGGCACGCGCGCGTGCCCGTTCGGAGCTTCCGCAGGAGCCGGCTTCCTGCAGCAGGCGCGTCAGATCCGGCGCCGGGCCTTGCGTGCCCGCCGTACCACCGCGGCCGCGCCCAGCAGGGCCACCGTCGCTCCCGCGGCGCCCGCCGCCGTCGCGTCCTTGCGCCCCAGTCGCCGGCCGGCGACCGTGTGCCTGCCGGACACCTCCTCCAGCAGCTCCGCGAGCACCTCCTCGTTGGTGTGCGCGGGCCGCCACCCGGCGTCGTGCAGCCGGCTCCCGCTCACCACCCAGGGGTACATCGTGTAGGCCAGGTCCCCGGCCGGTGACGGGGTGAGCCCGATCCGGTGCAGCCGGGCCGCCGCGCCGAGCGCGACCGCCGACGGCAGCTCCATCCGCCGGATCCCGCTGAGCTCCTCGACCTCCTCCTGCTCCAGCCACCCGTCGCAGCCGACGGCCAGCTCACCGTCGACCTTCTCCAGGACGGCGTACTCCAGGGCGCTGCACAGATCCTGGACGTGGCAGAACTGCCACGCGGGCCGCGACCCGGCCACCACGAGCAGCCTGGGCGACTCGAAGTACCTGGTCAGCGCGGTGTCGGTGCCTCCCACCAGCACAGCGGGGCGCACGACCGTGACATTGAGCCCCGGGTGCGCCCTGGGCGCCCGGCGCGCGAGCCGCTCGATCTCCAGGAGGTCACCGACCCCCGTGGCCTCCGCCGTGGCCCGCAGCTCCGCGTCCTCGGACAGCGGCAGCTCGTTGTCCGGCAGCGCCCCGTAGACCATCGTCGACGTGCACAGCACCACGCGGTGCACCCCGGCGGCCGCGGCGGCCGTCAGCACCGTCTGCGTGCCCCGCACGTTGTAGGCCGTCCGGGCTGCGGCATCGGTCTCCAGATCGAGGTCGAGCGCGAGATGGACCACCGCGTCGGCCCCGCGCAGCTTGTCCGCGATGGCCGGGTCCCGTACGTCCAGGATGTGCCAGCGCGCCTCGGCGCACTCACCGCGCCGCTCGTCGATGGCGATGACCTGCTTGATCTCCTCCGAGGCGGCGAGCCGCGCGGTGAGCAGCGCGCCGATGCCGGACGCGGCACCGGTGACCGCGACGACGGGGCCGCGCGCCGCGGGACCGGTTGACTTGTTTCGCGCTGCGCGAACCTGTGGATCTGGGGAACTCACCGGGCGTCTCCAGCGGTTGTCTTCAGTACGGGCGCAAGCGACGCGTACGTACCAGGTGGCATCCATCCTGCCGCAGGCCTTCTGTCGGCGAAGCACCGAGGCCCGAACCGCTTCAGGTGTCTACGCTGGGTGGTGTTGTCGGGCAGCCGTGCCGCCGGAAAGAACCGGTGGCCCTACCAGCCGAGGAAACCCGTGAGTGACACCCCATTCGGATTCGGCCTTCCGCCGGAGGAGCCGGACGACGGCGACGAGGGCAAGAAGAAGGACCCGCAGAGCGGTGGTGGTCAGGGCCCGGCCAACCCGTTCGGCTTCGGCATGCCCGGAGCCGGAGGCTTTGGCGGCCCTGGCGCGGACAATCCGTTCGCCGCGATGTTCGGGTCACTGAACCCCACCGACCTGGGCGCGGCGTTCCAGCAGCTCGGCCAGATGCTCTCCTACGAGGGCGGGCCGGTGAACTGGGACATGGCCAAGCAGATCGCCCGGCAGACCGTCTCGCAGGGCACCGCGGAGGGCTCGAAGGACGCGAGCGTCGGGCCCGCCGACCGCAGGGCCGTGGAGGAGGCGGTCCGTCTGGCCGACCTGTGGCTGGACGACGCGACCTCCCTGCCGTCGGGCGCCAACTCCGCCGTGGCCTGGAGCCGCGCGGAGTGGGTGGAGGCCACCCTTCCGGCGTGGCGGGAGCTGGTCGACCCGGTGGCCGAGCGCGTCGGGAACGCGATGGGCGATGTGCTGCCGGAGGAGATGCAGGCCATGGCCGGCCCGCTGATCGGCATGATGCGCTCCATGGGCGGCGCCATGTTCGGCACGCAGATCGGGCAGGCCGTCGGCGTGCTCGCCGGTGAGGTCGTCGGCTCGTCCGACATCGGCCTGCCGCTGGGCCCGGCCGGCCGGGCCGCGCTGCTGCCGCTGAACATCGAGACGTTCGGCAAGGACCTGGGCGTCCCCCAGGAGGAGGTGCGGCTGTATCTCGCCCTGCGCGAGGCCGCCCACCAGCGCCTGTTCGCGCACGTCCCGTGGCTGCGCTCGCACCTGTTCGGTGCCGTGGACGGCTATGCGCGCGGGATCAAGGTCGACACCGGCAAGCTCGAGGACGTCGTCGGCCAGTTCGACCCGCAGAACCCCGAGCAGCTGCAGGAGGCCCTCCAGCAGGGCATGTTCCAGCCGGAGGACACGCCGGAGCAGAAGGCCGCCCTGGCCCGTCTGGAGACGGCTCTGGCCCTCGTCGAAGGCTGGGTGGACGCCGTGGTGCACGCCGCGGCCAAGCCGCGGCTGTCGTCGGCCGACGCGCTGCGCGAGACGCTGCGCCGCCGCCGCGCCTCGGGTGGCCCGGCGGAGCAGACGTTCGCCACGCTGATCGGTCTGGAGCTGCGCCCGCGCCGGCTGCGCGACGCCTCGCGCCTGTGGGCCTCGCTCACCGACGCGCGCGGGGTCGACGGCCGGGACGCCCTGTGGGCGCACCCGGACATGCTGCCGACGGCGACCGACCTGGACGATCCGGACGGTTTCGTGCACCGCGAGCAGATCGACTTCTCCGAGCTGGACAAGATGCTCGGCGAGGCCGCCGGCGGGAAGCCCGACCTCAAGAAGAAGGACGAGGACGAGGGCAAGAACAAGGGCGACGACGCCGAGTGAGCCTCCACGACGACGCGGTCCTCGTGCTCAAGGGGTACGAGGACCAGCCCGGACTGCGCCAGACCTATCTGGACCATCTCGCGGTGCATCCGGACGGCATGTGGAAGGCCTGTGCGGACGGTCACATTACGGCGAGCGGCCTGGTGATCGATCCCGAGCGGGGCCGGGTGCTGCTGACCCTGCACCGGAAGCTGCGGATGTGGCTCCAGATGGGCGGGCACTGCGAGCCGGGTGACGTCTCGCTCGCGGCGGCGGCCCTGCGGGAGGCGACGGAGGAGTCCGGCATCGCGGGACTGACCCTGGTCCCCGGTGGCCCCGTGCGTCTGGACCGTCATCACACACCGTGTGCCTGGCATCTGGACGTCCAGTACGCGGCGCTGGCTCCGTCCGGAGCCGTCGAGGCGATCAGCGACGAATCCCTCGACCTGCGCTGGTTCCCGTACGACGAGGTGGCGGACGTGGCCGACACCTCGGTCACCCGTTTGGTGGAAGCGACCCGGACGAGACTGGGCGTCTGACACAGGGGTAAGGGGCGGCCGCCTTTGCGGCCGCCCCTTACCGGTGCGTTCAGCTCCAGGCGTTGCCCTGGTTCTGGCCGCGGACCCCCTGCTGTCCCACGCCGTACTGGGCGGCGATGCCCGAGCCGATCTGGGCGTTCTGCGGCGGCAGCAGTTCGCTGGGCTGGACGAGCGCGAAGCCGCTGCCCATGAAGCTGAGCTCCCAGCCCTCACCGGTGCTGCCACGGCGCCGCCACACCCCGGAGGAGTGGGTCTGGGCCTGCATCTGCACGCGCAGGGACGTGGACCAGGCGACGATCGCGTCGGCGTCGCAGTTGACGTACTTGTCCGGCGTCACCTGCATCAGCAGCGGCATGCCCGAGGTCATCAGGGCGACCCTGCCGTTGCCGGTGATGTTGAGCTGGTACTTCCCGGAGCCGGAGATGCCGTACAGGCTGTCGACGGCGATCACCTCGTGGTGCAGCGAGGAGTCCATCGCGAGCACATAGCTGCTGTCGACCGTCAGCCCGTCGTGGTCCACCTCCATGACGTGGATGCGCTGGGCGAGGTTGGCGAGGTAGACCGTGCCCTGCCCGTGGCAGCGCATCAGATCGAGTCCCTCACCGGTCTGCGCACGCGCGCGTGACGCGCTGTTGCTCTGGAACTCGGCGTCGAACTCGACGAGTCCCTGGTAGGCGACCATGGTGCCCTTGCGGGCGAGGATGTCGTCGTGGCCCTCCAGGGCGACGCGGAGCATCTGCTGGTTCTGCAGGCTCCAGCGCTCCTGGGTCTGCTGGTCGTTGAAGGCGAAAAGCGGGCTCTGCATGGTGTGGTTGCTCCCCCTCAGCCCCGGACCCGGAGACGGTCGGTGCTGTCCTCACTGGGCTGGACGACGACGATGCCCTGACCGGAGAAGGCCATCTGGTAGGCCTCTCCGCTGCCGCGGCCGATCAGCGACTGGGCCCGGAAGCTGCGCTTGCCCTTCACCTTGAGGTTCGGGGACCAGGCGACGAGGGCGTCCGGGTCGACGTACGTCTCGTCGTCGCCGCCACCGCAGTCCACGACGATCGGTTTGCCGCGCGAGGTCAGCGCGACCCAGCCCTGCCCGGAGATCCTGGTGTTCCACAGGCCCTGTCCGGCGAACTTCGCCAGGCCCTTGACCCGCTCCACGCCCCAGGTGAGATGGGCGTCGAAGGCGAGCAGGTTGGTGGCGTTGACGGAGATGCCGTCGCCGTTGAGGTTGATCACGACGACGTTGGCGCCGTAGTCGGCGAGGTAGAGCAGGCCGTCGCCGGAGCACTTCATCAGCGGCGCGCCCTCGCCGGTGAGCCAGTCCTTGGCGATCTGGCGCACGGCGGGCGGGTTGGGCTCGTACTGGACGAACCCTTCGTAGGCGACCATCGACCCGACACGCGCGAGGAGGTCGTTCCCGGTCTGCATGGCGATCTTCGCCATGTGGTTGCCGTGGTTCTCCATGCGGGCGGTGACGGGGGCGGGGGCGTAGCCCGCGAGTGGCTGGTTCATGACGGGCTCCCTTTAGATCTCGTACGGCTGGACGACGATGAAGTTGCCGGGAGCGCCCCTGAACTGGAGGTTCACGCTCTCCCCGGTGTCGCCTGGGTAGGAGTTGCGGCGCATCCGCACCTGGCTGGAGACGACCACCTGGGAGGCGGCCGACCAGGCGACCACGGCGTTGCAGTCGGCGAACGTGGTGGGCGTGACCGGCAGCACCACGGGCGTGCCGTGGGTCTTGACGACGATGGTGCCGGTCCCCTGGAACTGCATCGTGAACAGCGCGCCGCCGGGGATGCCGTGCCCCTCGATGCGGCGGACCTCGTACTGCAGGCTCTCGTCGAAGGCGAGGACGTTCTCGGCGGAGACGCAGACGGCGTCGCCCTGGAGCTCGATCGGGTGCAGCATCGTGGAGTTCTCGGCGAAGAACACCTGTCCCTGGCCGGTGCAGCGCATCAGCTGCATCTCCTGGCCGGTGGCGTTGCCGACGATGCGGCCGGAGAAGCCGGCGCCCTTGTAGCTGAAGTCGACCTTGCCCTGGTAGAGCACCATGCTGCCCTGCCGGGCGAGCACGGGCTGCCCGCCGATGCCGAGGTCCGCGCGGACGAGCTTCTTGTTCTGCTGCGTCCAGCGCTGGCCGGTGGGCGTCTCCTTGAACTGCTGGAGCGCGCCGAGCACGCCGGGGCTCTGCGGTGCGCCCTGGGGAGCGGCCTGGGGAGCCCCGTACGGGGCCTGCTGACCCGGCGGTGGTCCGGGCGGGGGCTGCTGGCCGTAGCCCGGAGGGGGCGTGGGCTGTCCGTAGCCGGGCGGCGGGGCGGGGGCCTGCGGTGCCTGCGGCTGTCCGTAGCCCTGGGGCGGCGGGGCGGGCTGGCCGTACGGCGGCGGCTGGCCCGGCTGGCCGTAGGGTGCCGGCGCCGGGGCCGGGGGCGGCACCGGGGAGCCGCCGGACGGGGTGTGCAGGGGGGCGACGATGGTCGGCGCGGTGTGCACCGGCGGTGCGGAGGGCGCGGGGGCCGGCGGCGGCGCGAAGCCCTGTGCGGCGGGCTGGGGCGCGGGGGCCGGAGCAGGCGCGGGGGCCGGGACGGGGGCGGGCGCGGCGCCGCCGGGGACGCCGAACGCGGGCGGCGCGGCGGCCTGGGCGGGCGGGGCGAAACCGGGCGCGGCTCCGTCGGTCCCCGGCTGCTGCTGGGGGGCGGCCGGCTCGTCCTCGGCCACCTCGCCGCCGAAGTTCCGCAGCAGCGCGTCGAGCCCGCCGTCGAAGCCCTGTCCGACGGCGGCGAACCGCCAGACGTCCTTGAAGTAGAAGTCACCCAGCATCACGGCCCGCTCGGTGGAGAACTCCGAGCCGCTGAACGGGTACCGGGCCACTTCCTCGCCGCCCGCGACGATACGGATGTACCCGGGACCGACCTGCGACATCTGCCCGGCGCCGTCGAGGGTCGCCGTGAAGGACAGCTTTCTGATCTGCTGCGGGATCCGGTCCAGCGTCACGCGGAACGACTCGGTGTCGCCCGCCTGGGCGCCCAGGAGCTGAACGGACTCCTCGGGGGACTTCGGCTGGTTGTAGAAGATGAAGTAACGGTCGTCGGAGAGCCGTTCGTCGGCGTCGAGGCCGAAGCAGCTGATGTCGAAGGTCAGCCCCGGGCCGGAGATCTGCACGCCTACGTACAGATCCGTCCCCGCCGTGAGGTCACTGATCCTGGCCTTGTGGCCGCGTTGGAATTCCCTGGCCATACGTACGACCGTCCCCCATCCCGAATGTGAGTGCGTCGCGCCAGGCTAACGGCAAACTCCGACACCGGATGAAGTCGGTACAGACCCGGTACACAACGCGCGCACAGGCCTACGGTGCGCTCACCTCGGGCGGTGCTCACACATCGCGCGCACCCGGTACATGCGGCAGCCGCTCGGCCGCGACCACCCCTTCGAGGTAGCCACGGGCCCGCTCGGTCTTCGGATACGCCTCCAGCAGCCGCCAGAAACGCGGACCGTGCCCGGGCACCAGCAGATGCGCAAGCTCATGGCAGAGGACGTAGTCGACGACGTACTCGGGCATGCCCTGCAGCCGGTGCGACAGCCGGATGCTTCCCTCGGACGGGGTGCACGAGCCCCAGCGCGTGTTCTGGTTGGTGACCCAGCGCACCGAGTCGGGCCGGGCCCGCCCGCCGAAGTACTGCTCGGACAGCCGCCGGGCGCGCTCGGTCAGCTCCGCGTCCCCGAGTGTCCGCCTGCTCTCCTGTGCGGCCAGCTTGTCGAGCATGACGGTCACCCAGCGCTGCTCCTCCGCCTCGGACATCCGGGCGGGGATGAGCACGACGGTGCGATCGCCCTCGCGGTACGCGGAGACCGTTCTGCGGCGGCGGGTGCTCCTGCGGACCTCGATCGCGCTCGCCCGTGAGCCGTTCGTCGGCTGGCTCGTCGTGCTGCGCTGTGACTTTCCGGCGCGGTGCAGTGGGTCGGCGGGCACGCCCCGACGGTACCCGCTGCACACGGGGAAGTCTTGGCTCCGGGACGGTTCCACGGCGATCCCCCCACCGGGCGCCGGATTTGTACGATGAATCCCGCCGCCTGTGGACAACTTTCGGCGGCCTTCGGCCCGTCCCGGCATGCTGGCATGCGTCGGACGAGCCGTGAAGGACTCGACCGCCCAACGGGGATGATCCGGGACATACGGGGGTCTATCATGCATCCGATGGTCAAGCCCGCGCTGCGGCGCGGATGGCGCGATCTCAACACCGTGCAGTTCGGGATGACGCCGGCACACGCGTTGACGCTGGGCCCGGTGGACACGGCCACGGGCAGCTTCCTCGACCTGCTCAACGGCACCCGGGGGCTGGAGCTCCTGCGGGAGGAGGCACGGCGCATGGATCTGCCCGAGGGTCATGTCGACCGGCTGGTACGCCGGCTGTCGCGGGCCGGGCTGCTGGACGACTCGCGGGGCGGCGGGCCGGCCGCCGAGACCCTGCGGGAGAAACCGGAGGTCCTCGACCGGCTCCGTCCGGACCTGGCGTCCCTCGCCCTGACCACCTCCGAACCGGGCGATCCGCTGCGCCGGCTGGCGGCGCGCCGCAGTACGCGGGTGCAGGTGAGAGGCGCGGGCCGGGTGGGCGCCGCCCTCGCGGCGCTGCTGTCGGGGGCCGGAGTGGGCGAGGTCGACGTGCGCGACGTCGGGCAGGTCGAGCCATGGGACGTCGCGCCCGGCGGGCTGCCCGCCGAGGCCGTCGGCGACCGCAGGGACGAGGCGGCCCGCCGGGCGGTGCGCCGGGCCGCCCCGGACCGCCCGCCGCGCCGGACCGCCCGGTCTCCTCTCGAAGGGGGCGACCCCGGTTTCGGCCTGGTAGTCCTCGCCCCACGGGACGACGTCGCCGTGCACGCGCCCGATCCGGCGGCCGCCGAAACCCTCGTGTCCTCGGGCACACCCCATCTCTACGCCGGTGTGGTGGAAGGGACCGGTGTGGTCGGTCCGCTGGTCCTGCCCGGCGAGACAAGCTGTGCGGGCTGTCTCCAGCAGGGCCGCACCGACCGGGACCCGGCCTGGTCGCGTCTGGCCGCCCAGTGGCGCTCCGGGCGGCAGCGCCGGGTGGGCGCCTGCGACCTGACGCTGGCCACGACGGTGGCCGGGCTGGCGGCCTCCCACGCGCTCGCCTTCCTGGACGGCCGGGTTCCGTCCAGCGCCGGCGCACGCTGGGAGGTCTCCCTCCCCGCTCTGCGCTGGCATGCGCGTCCGGTCCGGCCGCACCCGGCCTGTCCGTGCGGAGCCGTACGCAAAGGTCCGGAAAAAGGTAAGGGAGAACACACCCCCGGGGACGGGGGGTCGCACGAGACAATGGCCGTGCACGGGCCGTCGGAGGAGTGGCGCCGCAAGGCGGACGCGAAGCGGCCGGCAGGGACTTGGAGGGCGCATGTCTGATCTTCCCCGGAAAGCGGTCACCCGGACCGCCAAACTGGCCGCACTCCCGCTCGGCTTCGCCGGGCGGGCTACCTGGGGACTCGGCAAGCGGATCGTGGGCGAGTCCGCGGAGCTTGTCGGCCGCGAGCTCCAGCAGCGCACCGCCGAGCAGCTCTTCAAGGTGCTCGGCGAGCTCAAGGGCGGCGCGATGAAGTTCGGCCAGGCCCTGTCTGTCTTCGAGTCGGCCCTGCCGGAGGAGGTCGCCGGTCCCTACCGGGCCGCGCTGACCAAGCTGCAGGAGGCAGCCCCGCCGATGCCCACCCGTACCGTCCACTCGGTGCTGGCGGAGCGGCTGGGCGAAGGCTGGCAGGAGCTGTTCCTGGAGTTCGAGGACAAGCCGTCCGCCGCGGCCTCGATCGGCCAGGTGCACCGGGCGGTGTGGCACGACGGCCGCGAGGTGGCGGTCAAGGTGCAGTACCCGGGCGCCGGCGAGGCCCTGCTGTCCGATCTGAACCAGCTGAGCCGCTTCGCCCGTCTGCTGGGTCCGCTCATCCCCGGCATGGACGTCAAGCCGCTGATCACGGAGCTCAAGGACCGGGTCTCCGAAGAGCTGGACTACGGCCTCGAGGCCCAGGCCCAGCGGGCCCACGCCGAGGAGTTCACGGACGACCCCGACGTCGTCGTGCCGGATGTGGTCCACCAGTGCGAGCAGGTGCTGATCACCGAGTGGATGGACGGCATACCGCTGTCGGAGATCATCTCGGACGGCACGGAGGCACAGCGCGACCGGGCCGGTCAGCTCCTGGCCCGCTTCCTGTTCTCCGGTCCCGCCCGCACCGGTCTGCTGCACGCCGACCCGCATCCCGGAAACTTCCGCCTGCTGCCCGGCGGGCCGCTGGGCGAGGACGACTGGCGCCTGGGCGTGCTGGACTTCGGCACCGTCGACCGGCTCCCGGGCGGGCTGCCCGAGCCCATCGGCGAGGCCCTGCGGATGACGCTGGACGGAGAGGCGGAGGCCGTCTACGAGATGCTCTGCGCCGAGGGCTTCGTCAAGGAGTCGATCGAGCTGGACCCCGACACCGTCCTCGACTACCTTCTGCCGATCATCGAGCCGGCCGCGGCCGACGAGTTCACCTTCACCCGCGGCTGGATGCGGAGCCAGGCGGCCCGGATAGCCGACCCCCGCTCTCCCGCCTCCCAGCTGGCCAAGCAGCTCAACCTTCCTCCGGCCTACCTGTTGATCCACCGGGTGACCCTGAGCACGATCGGCGTGCTCTGTCAGCTGGGCGCGACGGTGCGGTTGCGGGAGGAACTGGAGGAGTGGCTGCCGGGTTTCGTCCCGGAGGAACCGGCGGCGGAGGAACCGGCCGCCCGGGCATGACGGACGCGGCGGGCGCTCCGCGCGCCGGCCGCTACCACCACTGCGAGTCCAGGCGGCCCTCGATCGCCCGCAGGTTGTCGCGGGAGCACGCCTCGCAGTAGTGGCGGCGGGCGCCGTTCTCCACGGAGAAGGTCCAGGTCGGCCGCGGCCCCTCGGCGCGGATGCCGCAGCGGGCGCACACCAGCGGCTCCGGCTCCGCCGCGGAGCCGTCGTCGCTGTCACCGGGATGACTCGTCACCCGGCGACGATAACGCCGTTCCCGACGGCCCGCCTCGTACAACGCACCGCGGGGGCCGGTCC
>NZ_JBHWHX010000009.1:0-235779 GCF_042732315.1 Streptomyces sp. NPDC059787 | reverse complement strand
CTCTCCGGCGTTTGAGGAGCGGGGTCTGGGGTGGAGCCCCAGGTTCGGGACGGGTAAGGGCGGCGGGGCGAAAACCCCTCACCGGCTCAGGCAGCCGCCGACGCGGACCGCCCGTCGCGATGGATCGGCGTTCGCGAGCCCGTCAGGGGAACCCCCGTGCCACCCCGCCGCACGGCGACGACCTCCGCCGCGATGGACAGAGCCGTCTCCTCCGGAGTACGCGCACCGAGATCGAGCCCGATCGGAGAGCGGAGACGGGCCAGCTCCCGCTCCCCCACCCCCGCCTCCCGCAGCCGCCGCTCCCGGTCGGTGTGGGTACGCCGGGAACCCATCGCGCCGACGAACGCCACCGGCAGCCCCAGGGCCACCTTCAGCAGCGGTACGTCGAACTTCGCGTCGTGGGTGAGAACGCACAGCACCGTGCGCGCGTCGGTCTCCGTGCCCCGCAGATAGCGGTGCGGCCAGTCGACCACGATCTCGTCGGCCTCCGGGAAGCGGGCCCCGGTCGCGAACACGGGCCGCGCGTCGCACACCGTGACGTGGTAGCCGAGGAACTTGCCCACCCGCACCAGCGCCGCCGCGAAGTCGATCGCCCCGAAGACGATCATGCGGGGCGGCGGCACCGAGGACTCCACGAACAGGGTCAGCCCGCCGGGGCAGTACGACCCGTCCTCCTGGACGCGGACCGTACCGGTGCGGCCGGCCTCCAGCAGGGCCCCGGCCTCCCCGGCCGCCGTCCGGTCCAGCTCGGGAACCCCGCCGAGGCCACCCTCGTACGACCCGTCCGGGTGGACGAACAGGGCCCTGCCGAGGAGTTCCGCCGGGCCCTCGACGACCCGGGCGAGCGCCCCCGGCCCGCCCCGCAGGACGGCCGACAGCGCCGCCCGCAGCACCTGCCGGGCAGGGGCGTGCGCGCCGACCGGGGTCACCATGATGTCGATGACCCCGCCGCAGGTCAGGCCGACGGCGAAGGCGTCCTCGTCGCTGTAGCCGAACCGTTCGACACGGGTCTCGCCGTCCGCGAGCGCCCGGGCGCACAGTTCGTACACCGCGCCCTCCACGCACCCGCCGGACACCGAGCCGACCGCCGTGCCCTCGCGGTCGACGGCGAGGGCCGCGCCGGGGCCGCGCGGCGCGCTGCCGCCCACGGACACCACCGTGGCCACGGCGAACTCCCGGCCCTCGGTCAGCCAGCGGTGCAGCTCGCCGGCGATGTCAAACACCCGTGCCTCCCGCCCCCAGTATCCGGTCCGGACGGATGGGCAGGTTCCGGTGCCGTACGCCGGTCGCGTGCCAGACCGCGTTGGCGACGGCCGCCGCCGCGCCCACGATGCCGACCTCGCCGACGCCCTTGATGCCGACGGGGTCGTCGGGGTCCGGGTCGTCGATCCAGTCCGCCTCGACCTCCGGCACGTCGGCGTGGGTGGCGACGTGATAGCCGGCCAGGTCGGCGCCGTAGAGACCGCCGGAGGCGCGGTCGCGGACCGCCTCCTCGTGCAGGGCCATCGAGATGCCCCAGGTCATGCCGCCCACGAGCTGACCACGCGCGGTGAGCGGGTTGACGATCCGGCCCGCGGCGAAGATGCCGAGCATCCGCCGCACCCGCACCTCGCCGGTGGTGACGTCCACGGCCACCTCGGCGAACTGTGCCCCGAAGGAGTGCCGTTCCTTCTGGGCGAGGGCGGCGAGGGCGGCGGTGGTGTCGGACCGTACGGTGATGCCCTCCGGCGGCACGACGCCTCCCGGAACGAGCTTCTCCCGCAGTTCCCCGGCGGCGGCCGTGATCGCCCAGGCCCAGGAGCGGGTGCCCATGGAGCCGCCCGCGATCCCCGCCGGGCCGAAGTCGCTGTCGCCGATGCGCACCCGGACCCGGCCGGGCGCCACCCGGAGCTCGTCGGCGGCCACGAGGGTGAGCGCCGTACGCGCCCCGGTGCCGATGTCGGCCGCGGCGATCCGCACGGTGTAGGTGCCGTCCGCCTCCGCGGTCACCGCGGCCGTCGACGGGAGGGCGCCCGAGGGGAAGGAGGCCGCGGCCGTGCCCGTGCCGAGCAGCCAGCGCCCTTCGCGGCGCGTCCCCGGGCGCGGGTCACGGTCGGCCCAGCCGAAACGGCGGGCGCCCTCGCGGAAGCAGGCGGCGAGGTTGCGGCCGGCGAACGGCAGCCCGGAGACCGGGCCGCGCTCGGGGTCGTTGCGCAGCCGCAGCTCGACCGGGTCGACCCCGCACCGCTCGGCCAGTTCGTCGAGCGCCGACTCCAGGGCGAACGATCCGGGCGCCTCGCCCGGCCCGCGCATCCACGTCGGGGACGGCACGTCCAGCCGTACGACCTCGTTCGAGGTGCGGTGGGCGTCGGCGTCGTACATCACGCGCGCCACACCGGCGCTCGGCTCGACGAACTCCCAGACCGTGGACGTCTGGTTCAGTGAGCGGTGCTCCAGGGCGCGCAGCCGGCCGTCGGGGCCGGCGCCGAGCCGGACCCGCTGGACGGTGGGGCTGCGGTAGCCGGTGAGCGAGAACATCTGACGTCGCGTCAGGACGACGCGGACCGGCCGCCGCAAGGCGGTCGCGGCCATCACGGCGGACACCTGGTGGGCCCGCAGGCCCTTGCTGCCGAAGCCGCCGCCGATGTGCTCGGAGCGGACCCGCACCGCGGACGGGTCCAGGGAGAACATCCGGGTGAGTTCGTCGGCGACCCAGGTGGTGCCCTGGTTGGAGTCGACGACCTCGAGCCGGCCGCCGTCCCACAGGGCGGTCGCCGCGTGCGGCTCCATCATGGCGTGGTGCTCTTCCGGGGTGGTGTACTCCTCGTCCACCACGTGGGCGGAGGCGGCGAGTTCGGCCTCGATGTCGCCCTTCTCCGTCGTGCCGGGCATGTGTCCGTCCGCCGGGTAGGCGTCCGGGCGGACGGCGGAGAGCTCGATGTCGTGCGGCTCCCGCTCGTAGGTGACGACGAGCGCCTCGGCGGCCTCCCGGGCCTGCTCGGGCGTCTCGGCGACGACGAGCGCGACGGGCCAGCCGGCGTGCGGGACCCGGTCGTTCTGGAAGACCGCGGCCGTCGGGTCCGGCGGAATGCCCAGCATTCCGATGTAGTCGGTGTCGAGGCGTGGCGCGTTCCCGTGGTGCAGGACGGTCAGCACGCCCGGCATGCCGAGCACGGGTTCGGTGTCGACGGACAAGATCCGGCCGCGGGCGACGGTGGACAGCACCAGCCAGCCGTGGGCGAGGTCGGCGAAGGGGATCTCGCCGGCGTACCGGGCGGCACCGGTGACCTTGTCGCGGCCCTCGACCCGGGTGTGCGCGGTGCCGACGGCACCCGCCGCCGTCGTGGCGCCGGTCGTGGCGGTGGTCATCGGGCGGCCTCCTCGGCGAGTTCGGAGAGCACGGCCACCACGAGGTTGCACATGAGGGTCACCTTGTATCCGTTGTCGGGCAGCGGCCTGGCGGCCGCGAGTTCGGCGTCCGCCGCCGCCGCGAAGTACTCCGCGGTGGCCGGGGCGCCGTTCAGCACGCGTTCGGCGGCGCGGGCCCGCCAGGGCCGGGACGCCACGGCCCCGAGGGCGAGGCGGGCCTCGCGCACGACTCCCCCGCTGACGTCGAGGGCGGCGGCGACCGAGCCGATCGCGAAGGCGTACGAGGCGCGTTCGCGGACCTTGCGGTAGCGCGAGCGGGCGGCGACCGGCGCGGGCGGCAGGGTGACGTGGGTGATGAGCGCGCCGGGCGGCAGGGCGGTCTCCCGGTGCGGGGTGTCGCCCACCGGGAGGTAGAAGTCGGCCAGCGGCAACTCCCCCGGCCCGTCGGCGGTCTCGTAGGAGACGACCGCGTCGAAGGCGGTCAGCGCCACACCCATGTCGGAGGGGTGGATCGCCACGCAGTGGTCGGAGGCGCCCAGAACGGCGTGGTTGTGGTGCTCGCCCTCGACGGCGGGGCAACCGCTGCCGGGCGCACGCTTGTTGCAGGGCTTGGTCACATCGGTGAAGTAGCCGCAGCGGGTGCGCTGGAGCAGATTGCCGCCGACGGTGGCCATGTTGCGCAACTGCCCGGAGGCACCGGCGAGTACGGCCTGGGTGAGGGCGGGGTAGTCGCGGCGGATGCCGGGGTGCGCGGCGAGGTCGCTGTTGGTGACGGTGGCGCCGATGCGCAGTCCGCCGCCGTCGGCGGGCTCGATCCGGTCCAGCGGGAGGGCGCGGACGTCGACGAGCCGGGCCGGGCGCTCGACGCCGTTCTTCATCAGGTCGACGAGGTTGGTGCCGCCGCCGAGGTAGCGGGCGCCGGGGTCGGCGTCGAGCAGCGCCACCGCGCCGGAGACGTCGTCGGCGCGCCGGTAGTCGAACTCCCTCATGCCGCGGCCTCCTCGGTCTCGTTCCGGTGTTCCGCGGCGGCGCGGGCGACCGCCTCGACGATCTGTACGTACGCGCTGCAGCGGCACAGGTTGCCGCTCATGCGTTCCCTGATCTCCTCGGGAGTCAGGGGAGGCGGCCCCGCCTCGGGGCGTACGTCCCCGGTGACGGCGCTGGGCCAGCCCGCCGCGTGCTCCTCGATGACGGCGACGGCCGAACAGATCTGGCCGGGGGTGCAGTAGCCGCACTGGAAGCCGTCCAGGTCGAGGAAGGCCTGCTGCACCGGGTGCAGCCGGTCCCCGTCGGCCAGGCCCTCCACGGTGGTGATCTCGCGTCCGTCGGACGCGACGGCCAGTTGCAGGCAGGACACGGTGCGACGGCCGTCGACCAGGACCGTGCAGGCGCCGCACTGTCCCTGGTCGCAGCCCTTCTTGGTGCCGGTCAGGTCGAGGCGCTCGCGTAAGGCGTCGAGCAGGGTGGTGCGGTGGTCGACGGACAGCGTGTGCTTCTCGCCGTTGATGTTCAGAGTGACGCTGCTGGACGTCGAGGGGGCCATGAGCAGCCTTCTTTCACGGATCTGGAAGGCGGAACGAGTCGATGACGTGGGGCTGTACGGAATGTGGGGCGTCCGGGAACATGCGGAGGAGGAGGAAGGGCCGGGAACACACCGGTCGTCGAGGGCATGCCACCGGGCGTCCCGCGCCGTCCGTGTCCGCCGATACGATGGACCCGAAGCGGACAGCTGTCCGTTACCCCCAAGAACGTAGTGGACAGCTGTCCGGTTAGCAAGGACGGGTTTCGGTCACGGCCCGGGAGGAGGACCGGTGGGGCACAAGAAGGAAGCGTCCCCGTGCGCGCAGACACCGCGGAGCGCGGCGGCACCCCTGCGCTCGGACGCGCAGCGCAACCGCGAGCGCATCCTGGAGGTGGCCCTCGTCGAACTCACGCGCTCGGCGGACACCCCGCTGAGCGTGATCGCCAAGAAGGCGGGCGTCGGGCAGGGCACGTTCTACCGGAACTTCCCCAGCCGCGAGGCACTCGTCCTGGAGATCTACCGGTACGAGATGCGGCAGGTGGCGGACAGCGCGGCGCAGTTGCTGAGCACGCGGGAGCCCGACTGCGCGCTGCGCGAGTGGATGGACGGGCTGGCCCGCTTCGCCATGGCCAAGGCCGGGCTGGCCGACGCCATCCGGCAGGCCACCAGCGGACCGGGGAGCCCGGCGAAGCCGGGGCACAGCCCGGTGACCGAGGCGGCGGAACTCCTGCTGCGCAGCTGCGAGGAGGCCGGATCCATCCGCCCGGGGGTGACCGCGGACGACCTCGTCCTCGCCATCGGCGGCCTCTGGCAGCTCGACCCCGCCGAGGACTGGCAGCCACGCGCCACGCGGCTGCTGGACCTGGTCATGGACGGACTGCGGGCGGGGGCTCCGGGACGGTGATCCGCCGGCACGACGCGCCGGCCTGAACGCCGGTCCGCCGGTGGACGGCCCCCTGTCGGCGCCTCCCCGGCGGCCCCGTACGGACACCACCCGGCGGGCCCTGCACGGACGTCCGCGGCATGGACGCCGTCCCGCTCTCAGGCGACGGCCGTAGGGGCCAGCTCGCGCAGTTCCCGCAGGGCGGCGGACACGGCCGGGC
Organism: Streptomyces sp. NPDC059787; assembly: GCF_042732315.1. Taxonomy (NCBI): domain Bacteria; kingdom Bacillati; phylum Actinomycetota; class Actinomycetes; order Kitasatosporales; family Streptomycetaceae; genus Streptomyces; species Streptomyces sp. NPDC059787. Next base: position 229,806 of record NZ_JBHWHX010000009.1, on the reverse strand, counting down.
GGGCGTGGCCGCCGCCGCGGGTGCAGGTCAGCAGTCTGCGGTGCGGGTTGCCGGTGCAGCGCACACGGGTGATCGGCAGGTCCGGGGCGAGACGGGCGAGGCGCGGGATCAGGGCGACGCCGAGGCCGTGGGCGACGAGATGGGCGATGACGTTCCAGTCGCAGGCGTGGTGGACGACGTCCGGGGCGAAACCGGCCGCGCCGCACGCGGCCAGCACATGCGGCCGGCAGGGACTGTCCGGCACCGGCACGATCCACGGCTCGCGCGCCGCCTCGGCGAGGTCGGTCCGCTCGTGTCCGGCCAGCGGATGCCCCGCCGGGACCACCAGGTCGAACGGGTCGTCCAGCAGTGGCTGCTGGTCGAACCGCGTGTCGCTCAGCGGCGGGTTGTACGGGGTGGACTCGACGACGGCCAGATCGGTGGACCCCTCGAAGAGCAGGTCGAAGCTCCGCGTCACCTCCTCCTCCGCGATCCGTACCGACAACCGCGGATGACGCTTCCCCAGCCGGGCGGCCATCGGCGCCAGCAGCACGGAGATCGCCACCGGGAACCCCGTGACGCGCAACACCCCGGCCGGGGCGCCGTGGTCGGCGCGCAGGTCCAGCTCGGCCTGGTCCCAGCGCGCCTGGATCGCGTCGGCGTGCGCCAGCAGGCTCTCGGCGGCCGGGGTGAGCCGTACCCCGCGCCCCCGCGGTTCCAGCAGGTCGACGTCCAGGTCACGGGCGAGCTGACGGATCTGCTGGGAGGCGGCGGACGGGGTGAAGTGCAGGGCGCGGGCGGCCGCGGTGACCGTGCCGTAGTGGGCGACCGCCCTGAGGACGTGCAGCCGGCGCAGGTCAATCATGAAGCCCACGCTTGACGATGCCGTGCACAAAGTCAACCTGGACGTGTACGGAGGGTACGAAGCACCCTTGCTGTGTCGCGACAATCGACAGTGCAGCCATGTGATCGAGGATCCGAGGAGTCACCATGACCAGCACGACCGGCGCCACGGGCACGACCGGCACGTTCTGCCCGTACTGCGGGTGGCCGGACGACGCCGAGCCGTTCCAGGTGGTCTCCCGGCACGGCACCGCGGCGGGCAGCACGGTGTGGACCCGCTGCGGCTGCGGTTCGCTCCAGGTCCGCGCCGTAGACGACCGCGGCGCCCGCATCGTCTCCCGCAGCAGGCCCGCGGACGCTCCGTGGAGCCGGGCCGACCGGTGAACGGCCTGGGCGGGGCCGCCGTTGACAGCCGCCCCGCCCCGGCCTTACTAATCGAGGCCGGAGCAGGCAGGAGGCGCGGACGTGCACGAACCCCCCTTGTCCGGGGTCACGGTGGTCAGTGTGGAGCAGGCGGTGGCCGCGCCCTACGCGACCCGGCAGCTGGCCGATCTCGGCGCCCGTGTGATCAAGGTGGAGCGGCCGGGCGAGGGGGACTTCGCGCGCCGGTACGACACGACCGTGCACGGCCACTCCAGCTATTTCGTGTGGATCAACCGCTCCAAGGAATCCCTCACGCTGGACCTGAAGGACCCGCGCGGCCGGGCGATCCTGCACGGGCTGCTCCGGAACGCCGACGTGTTCGTGCAGAACCTCGCGCCGGGCGCCGCAGGCCGCCTCGGTCTGGGGACCGACGAGCTGACCCGTCGCTACCCCCGGCTGATCCCCTGCACGATCTCCGGGTACGGCACGAGCGGCCCCTGGGCCGACCGCAAGGCGTACGACCTGCTGATGCAGTGCCAGACCGGCCTGGTGTCGCTGACCGGGACACCGGAGGAGACCGCCCGTACCGGGATCTCCGTCGCCGACATCGCCGCCGGGATGTACGCGTACAGCGGTGTGCTCACCGCCCTCTACACCCGCGCGACCACCGGCACGGCGCGCCCGGTGGAGGTGTCCCTGTTCGAGGCGCTCGCCGAGTGGATGGGCCAGCCCGCCTACTACACCCGCTACGGCGGCGCCCAGCCCCCGCGCCTGGGCACACAGCACGCCACCATCGCCCCGTACGGCACCTACCGGGCCGCCGACGGACGCGAGGTGCTGTTCTCCGTTCAGAACGAGCGCGAGTGGGCGGCCCTGTGTGCGGAGTTCCTCGGCCGGCCGGAGCTGACCGACGATCCGCGCTTCGCCACCAACTCCGACCGGGTGGCCCACCGTGAGGAGCTGAACGCGGTCATCGCCGAGCGCTTCGCCCGCGCGGACGCCGATGAGCTGCTCGAGGACCTGGAGGCGATCGGCATCGCCTGCGCCGGGGTCAACGACGTCGCCGCGTTCCTCGACCACCCGGTCCTCGCCGCCCGCGGCCGCCGGCGCGAGGTGGCGGTACCGGGCGGAACCGTGGAGGCGCTGCTGCCGCCCGCCGACCTGGCGGGCCTGCCGGCCCGTATGGACCCGGTACCGGCCGTGGGCGAGCACACGGAGGCGATCCTGACGGAACTGGGCCGCTCCCCCGAGGAGATCGCGGCACTGCGCGCGGACGGGGTCGTCTGAGCCCGGCCAGGACCTGCCCGGTGATCGGGCCGGAGGGGACCGGCGGCGTCCCGCGGCCGAACGGAACGGGGCCCGGTGCGTCCGGCCGCGAGGCGGAGGAGTACGTCGACGCGCTGGGGTCCCTCCCTCGCGAGCGCGGTCGGGCGTGAGAGGGACCCGGCGCGTGGTCCGCCGGACGGGCCCTACCGGGGCTGCCGCTGGTGCAGCGCGTCCAGGACGTCGTCGTCCGTCAACTGGTCGAACTCCTCGTACCACTGGCCCACGGCCATGAACGCGGCCGGCTCGTGCAGACACACCACCTCGTCGGCCTCGGAGCGCATCAGCGCGACGCCCTCCGTCGCGCCGACCGGAACGGCCAGCACGAGGCGCCCGGGGTCCTGCGCCCGCAGGGCGCGCAGCGCGGCGCGGGCCGTGGACCCGGTCGCCAGCCCGTCGTCGACGACGATCACGGTCCGTCCGCGCAGTGCGGGAGCCGGGCGGCCCTGGCGGTAGCGCTGTTCGCGGCGGCGCAGCTCGGTGCGCTCGCGCTCGACGACGGGCGCCAGGTCGGCCTCGTCGATGCCCAGCCGCCGCAGGGCGTCCTCGTCGAGAAGCGGCACCCCGTCACCGGCCATCGCGCCGACGCCGAACTCCTCGTGGAAGGGGGCGCCGATCTTCCGTACGACGAGGACGTCGAGCGGGGCGTCCAGTGCCCCGGCGACCTCGACGGCCACGGCGGCACCGCCGCGGGGCAGGGCCAGCACGACAGGATCGGGCAGGGCTCCCTCGTCCTGCCTCTCCCGCAGTCGTGCGGCCAGTTCACGGCCGGCCTGCCGGCGATCACGGAACCGCATGACGGATGCCCTCCCTCCGCACCTTCGGACGGCACCTGAAGCACCTGTTCCGCACCCGTGTACCCCGCTCTCCGGCACTCGAAGCGCCCGGCGCCCGGCATGGGTGCGCGGTCGTCGGGCAGGCGAGTTCCATGGTCGGTGACACGAGCGACTACGGGCAGGCGCGGCGGCCGGACGAGAGCGGGCACCGGGCGGTGGCGCAGGAGGACGAGTTCCGGATCGAGGCGTGGGCGGCGAGCCGGGAGAACTGTCTGGCGGAGGCGGTGGCGGCGATGGTGGAGTGCTTCGCCGACGTCTCCGGGGTGCGGCCGACGGGCGTGGGCCGCGTCCGGCTGGCCGGGGCCAGTGACGACGATCTGCTGGCAGCGCTGCTGGACGAGATCCTGTACCGGTTGGAGGAGTACGGTCAGGTGCCGGTCGACGTGGAGACGGACGAGACCGACGAGGGTCTCGACATACGCCTGGCGGTGGCCGCCCTGACGGACGTACGGGTCACCGGCCGGATGCCGACGGCCGTGGCCTGGGAGGAACTACGGATCCAGCCGGGCCCGTACGGCTGGACGTGCGTGCTCACAGTCGACGGATGACGAAAATCAGCCTCTCCGGGGGAGTTCGAGGAGCGGGGCCCGGGGGCGGAGCCCCCGGGGGCGGGAAGGGGCGGTAGAACCGCGCTCAGTGCGTGGGCGCCGCCGCGCTGATGTCCGCCAGGGCGGAGTGCGGATCCTCCGTCGCGGCAAGATCCCCGAGACTCACCACCCCCACCGGACAGCCACCGCGTTCCACCACCGGAAGCCGCCGGACGGCATGCCGCCGCATCAGCTCCACGGCGTGATCGGTGGTGTCCTCGGGATCGAGTGTCACCAGGGGCGGGCGCGTGCACAGGGAACCGACCGTCGTGGCCTCCGGGTCACGCCCCTCGGCGACACCCCTCAGCACGATGTCGCGGTCGGTGAGCACACCGAACAGATCACAGTCGTACGCGACGAGGACGTCGCCGATGTCCTGCTCGCGCATCAGGCGCGCGGCCCGCGCCACCGTCGTCATGGGCTCGACGGACGCGGTGTCCGCGGACATCACGTCCCGTATCCGCATGGTCATGGGCACCTCCCTGTACGTGGCCGGCCTGGACTCCCCGTGTCCGCCGCGTAGCCCGCTGCGCGGCGCGTAAACCGACCGGGCGAGGACGGGCGCGTGGAGCACGCCCGCCCTCGCCCCCACTGCACGGCTACACGGCTCCGGGAACCTCCTCGGTGACACCGTTCAGCGGCGAGGCCGGGTCGGTGCCGTACGGGAGGGTGATGGCCTCGAGGCCGTGGCCCGCCGGATCCCGGAAGTACACGCCGCGACCGCCGTCGTTGCGGTTGATGCGGCGGGGGTGCCTGCCGTGCGGATCGGCCTGGACGGGGATCCCGGCGTCCACGAGCCGGGTGAGGATCGCGTCGAACTCCTCCTCGGAGACGAGGAACGCGTAGTGCTGCGCCGGGATGTCGATGTCGACGGTCGCGAAGTCCAGGGTGACTCCGTTGGCGGTCGTCACCGGCAGGAACATTCCGGCCGGTTCCCCGACCTCCAGGCCCAGGACGTGGGCGAGGAAACGGGCGGACCTCTCCCGGTCACGGGTGAGAACGATGGTGTGGTTGAACTCGACTGACACGAGGGCAATGCCTCCACGGGCATCCGCGGCGCCTCCATGCCTCACCCGGCCGGTGACCGGCACGCGATGCCGCGCCGAAGAGCCTAGACAACAAAACCGACGGCTGTCGAGCCGTCGAACCGGGGGCGACGGCGGGCGGGACGCGCGGGCGCGTGTCAGGCCGGGGCGTCGTACCCGCCCTCGGCCGCGGCGGCCTCGTCCACGCGGCCGGCCACCCAGGCCAGGAAGTCCCCGACCGCCGCCCCGGGCAGCGCGAGCGCGGACTCACGGGGGCGTTCGAAGCTGCGCAGCGCGTCCGAGATCAGTGGCCGGAACTCCGCCTCCGCGGCGGCGACGATCCCGGCCGCCCCGCGCTTGGCGAACCAGTGGCCGGTGCGGCAGTACACCACGGAGCGGCAGCCGTTGAGCACCCGGTTGTCGGCCGCGTGCCCCTCTCCTTCGGCGTGCTCCCGCACGGAGGCGCGGAGCGCGGCGAGCACGCCGGCCCGCTCCGGTGCGGCGATCACGTCCCGTACCGGCCCGCCGAACAGCGGGAGGCCGGCCTGGTGGGCGATGGAACGGTCGAGGACGTACCAGAACGCGGGCGCCTCCCCGGGGTCGTGGCTGATCCGCTCGGGCAGTGACGGTCCGGTGTTGAGGTCCATGAGGTACCCGGCCCCGCCGGACGGGCGGCCGGCGAGATCGGCCGGGTACACGACCAGTTCCAGTCCGGCCGCGGGGCAGGGCAGGACGGGGTGGGCCAGCGCCCCGGCCAGTTCGGGCAGGGCACGCCGGGGAAGCGAGCGGTCCACCACGACGGTCACGTCGACGTCGCTGCGTCCGTGCCGGTAGTCGCCGAGCGCGAGGGACCCGACGGCGAGGACGCTCACCAGGTGGGGGCCGCAGACGGCGCGCGTGCGGTGGACCAGCTCGTCGAGGTAGGGGCGGACCTCGGGGGGCGGGACGGGCGTACGGCTCATGGGACCAGTGTCGGCCCGCGGATCCGCGGCGCGGTGCGTCAGTTCCACAACTCGTCGCTGTCGCACACCCGCGCGCCCATGTTGCGTTCCATCATCCGCAGGGCGGCGTCCGCGAGGTCGGCGTGGATGTGGGCGACGGCGTCACGGGGGACGGTCACGTCGAAGTGGCGGATGTGCGCGTCGAGCGACGAGTACAGGATGCACTGCTCCGTGACCTGGCCGCACAGCACGAGCCGGTCGATGCCCTGCTGGTTGAGCAGGTAGCCCAGTGGGGTCTCGAAGAAGGCCGAGTGCCGTGCCTTGACGACGAAGAGCGAGGAGTCGTCCGGCAGCAGCGGTTCCACGAGGCGCGCGTGCGGTCCCGACAGGGCCTCGTCGAGCAGCTCACCGTGGTGGGAGCGCCATTCGCCGAAGTTGTCGTTGACGTAGATCACCGGCACGTCCCGGCGCCGCGCCCGTTCCAGCAGGGCGGAGACGACCGGTACGACCGACTCGGCGGACGGGATCAGATGGTCGGCGTCCGGATGGTCGTAGGTGTTGATCATGTCGATGACGATCAGCGCGGTCTTGCCCATGCCCTCCGGGTTCCACCCGCGCGGGAGGGTCAGACATGTTTACTCGGGTGCGACCGTGACGGCCGGGAGCGGAGGTGTACGACGGCCGTCCCGCCGGGGCCTCGTGTACCGGGTCCTGAGCGTCATCAGGGCCGTCCGGCCCTAGCCCGGCGGGGGTCCGCCGCCGACGATGGAGGAATGATCCACAGCGATGGCTTCCGGCCGCTCGACCGCCAGGAGTGTCTGCGTCTGCTGGCCAAGGTGCCGGTCGGTCGCGTCGTCTACACCCGGCAGGCACTGCCCGCCGTCCTCCCCGTCAACTTCGCCCTGGCCACGGACGACTCCGTGGTGCTGTGCACCTCCGCCGCGTCCGATCTGGTCCGGGCGATCGACGGCGTCGTGGTCGCCTTCGAGGCCGACGACTTCGACGCCGGGAGCCGGTCCGGCTGGAGCGTGGTGGTCACGGGCCGGGCGGCCGTGGTGACCGACCCGGCCGAACACGAACGCCTGCTGCGGACCGGGCCCCGCTCGTGGATGCCGATGCACGACGGGGTGTTCGTCCGGATCGAGGCCGAGATGGTCACGGGCCGGGAACTCACGGGACTGCCCGAGCCCGGCTGAACCGGTGACCGCGTACGCGGCGCGGCTCCGGTCACGGCGGACGGCCGGGCGGTGGGGCGGTGCGGTGGCTGCGGACGGCCGGGCGGTGGGGCGATGCGGACGGCCAGGCGATACGGCGGCTGCGGGCGGCCGGTGCGGTGGTCGTCGGCGGGACCGGCGCCTGCGGGTCAGGGCAGTGGACGTTCACGGAGCGGTCTGCGCGCAGTGAGCCGCCGCCGGTGTCCCCGGCCGCGTGGTCGGGGAGGGCGGAGCCGCGTCGGTACGGGAGGTGACCGGCGTCGTCGGCCGTGTGAGGGGTGCCGTACGGTACGCCTGTGACCGCCATCAGCCCTGAGAACGCCCCGGGCCGCCACGGCCCTTACGCCACCGTCGAGGCCGCGCCCCGTGAGGTGGGCCGGGTGCGCACCGAGTACTCGCCCGCGCACGACGGCGACCCCGATCCCGGGGAGATCGTCTGGACCTGGGTGCCCTATGAGGAGAACGACGGCCGGGGCAAGGACCGTCCGGTGCTCGTCGTCGCCCGGGAGACGGGCGGGACGTTCCTCGCCGTGCAGTTGTCCAGCAAGGGGCACAACGGTCACCGGGAGTGGGTGCCGATCGGCAGCGGGCCGTGGGACCGGTCGGGCCGCGACTCGTGGGTCGACGTGGACCGGGTGCTGCGGCTGCACGAGGAGGGCATGCGCCGGGAGGCGTGCGCGCTGGACCGGATGCGGTTCAACCTCGTGCGTCAGCGGCTGCGGGAGCGGTACGGCTGGAGCTGATCCCCGCGGGACCGGGCAGCAGGTCCGCGAAGGTCCGCTCGAACGCGGCGCGGACCGCGCTGTCGCGGGTGCGGTCCAGGATGCCGAACACCACGTGTGCGAAGGCGCCCGCGAAGCGCCCGCCCGGCTCCAGGTGCGACCGGAACGCCGCCGCCACCTGGGCGGGGTCGTTGCGGAACACCCCGCAGCCCCAGGCGCCCAGCACGAGCCGCCGGTAGCCGTGGGCGGCCGCGGTCTCCAGCACCCGCCCGGCCCGTACCACCAGGGCGTGCGGCACCTCGTCCGCCCGCTCCGGCGCCGTCCGCAGGATCACGCCCGCGTTGGGCGCGGGCGAGGTGAGGAAACCGGCCGTGAACGGCTCGTCCAGGAGGCGTCCGCGGTCGTCGCGGAAGACCGGCACGGCGGGTGAGTGGATCACGCGGTCCGTGTAGAACGGGTCGCGGTGTGTGCGGTGGTGGTCGTAGAAGCCGGCGGCCCGCAGCAGGCACGTGTACAGCGCGGAGGCGCGGCACAGGGCCTCCTCCTGGGCCTGGGCGCCGTTGAGGTATCCCCCGCCGGGGTTGCGGGCGGAGGCGAAGTTCAGTACGGCCACTTGGTCCCCGAGCCGCCGGGCGGCCTCCAGGCTGCTCTCGCCGGTGACCTCGAACCGGGTGCCGGCCGGCCGGAAAGCCGGGAACGGGACCGGCTGCGGCCCGTACGTCCGCGTTCCGCGGGCCGCGGCCCCGATCGCCGCCGCGACGGACACCTCGTGGCCGCCGGGGGCGCGGTAGGCGCCCGCCGCCACGATGCTCTCGGTCTCGCGGGCGATGCCGCGCAGGCGTGCGCTCACGGCGCCACCCCCGTAGCCGCCGTGGCCACGCGCCGCGCGGTCTCGCTCGTCGTGCTCATGCAGGCATCCTGAGCGATGCTGGTGAGGCGGCGCAACGGAGTTTCCGCCTCACCGGAAGGCCCGGGAAACGGGCGGGAAACCGCCCGGGAACAGGACGGACGAAAGGATGACGGACCCGGAACGCCCCGCCAGGCGCTCTTGTGCCCGCCGACGCGAAGGTTTTGGCTGGACGGGTTGACGCCGGCCGGGAGCGGCGAAGCTCCCGGCCGGTGACATGGTGGAATCTCAGGAGGATCCCGACATGTCCGATTCGGCAGGCGGCTGTGTGGAGCCGCGTACCGCCGTCACAGAAGCCGAGGTGGAAGCCCTGGTGCGGGGCATCTGCTTCAAGACCGGACCGCCGCGCCGCCTCGGGGTCGAGGTGGAATGGCTCGTCCACGAGCTGCGGGACCCGCGGCTCCCCGTGTCACCCGAACGACTCGAAGCGGCCTACGCCGCTCTGCGGACCGTGCCTCTGAGGTCGGCGCTCACCATCGAGCCCGGCGGCCAGCTGGAGCTGAGCTCGCCGCCCGCCACCTCCCTGATGGAGTGCGTCGGTACCGTCTCCGCCGACCTCGACGCCGTCCGCGCGGTGCTGCGCGAGGACGGTCTGGTCCTCGTCGGCCTCGGCCACGACCCCTGGCACACCCCCCGCCGGTTCCTGCGCGAACCGCGGTACGACGCCATGGAGGCCTGCCTCGACCGCACCGGCCCCGCCGGCCGGGCCATGATGTGCGCCTCCGCCTCCGTGCAGGTGTGCGTGGACGCCGGGTACGAGGAGCCCGGCCCGCTCGGCCATGTGCGGCGCTGGTGGCTGGCGCACCAGCTCGGCGCGGTCCTGGTCGCCGCGTTCGCCAACTCCCCGATCGCCGGCGGCCGGCCGACCGGCTGGCTGTCCACGCGGCAGCTCCGCTGGACGCAGATCGGCACCGGTCGGGCGGGCGCCCCCGTGCTGGACGCCGACCCGCGCGGCGCCTGGGCCCGGCACGTCCTGGACTCGCCGGTGATGTGCGTACGGCGTGACGGCGGACCGTGGGACGTGCCCCGGGGGCTCGCCTTCCGGAAGTGGATCAGGTCCGGCACGCCCGGCCCGCCGACCCGGGACGACCTCGACTACCACGTCACGACCCTGTTCCCGCCGGTGCGGCCGCGCGGGCACCTGGAACTGCGCATGATCGACGCGCAGCCCGGTGACGACGGCTGGATCGTGCCGCTGGCCGTGGTCGCGGCGCTGTTCGACGACCCGGAGGCCGCCGAGACCGCCTACCGGGCGGTGAAGCCGCTGGCCGAGCGGGCGCACGGCATGCCCGCGCCGCACAGTCCGCTCTGGCGGGACGCTGCCCGCGTCGGCCTGGCCGACCCGGAGCTGCGCGAGGTGGCCGCCGGCTGTTTCGCGGCGGCGCTGCGCGCCCTGCCCCGGCTCGGTGCCGGCACCGAGGTGATCGACGCGGTCGGGGCGTACCGGGACCGGTATGTCGCCCGCGGCCGCTGCCCGGCCGACGACTCGCTCGACGAGCTGCGTGCGACGGCCCGCGGCGCGCGTCCCCGCCCCCCGCACCCGCATGGGAAGGACACCCCCTCATGACCGACCCCGCCCTCGACGCCGAAGCCCTGCGCGAGCGCGCGGTCGCCTCGCTGATCACCGCACGGGACCGCACCACGCTGCTCACCAGCTGCGTCGACGGGCCCGACCTGACCGCCCAGCACTCGCCGCTGATGTCGCCGCTGGTGTGGGACCTCGCCCACATCGGCAACCAGGAGGAGCAGTGGCTGCTGCGGGCCGTCGCCGGCCATGAGGCGATACGGCCCGAGATCGACACCCTGTACGACGCCTTCGAGCACCCGCGCGCCGAACGCCCGAGGCTGCCGCTGCTGCCGCCGGAGGAGGCCCGCCGGTACGCGGCCGACGTGCGCGGCCGGGCGCTGGACGTGCTGGAGACCGCCGCGTTCCACGGGACGCGGCTGACCGAGGCGGGCTTCGCCTTCGGGATGATCGCGCAGCACGAGCAGCAGCACGACGAGACCATGCTGATCACCCATCAGCTCCGCAAGGGGCCGCAGGCCCTGACCGCCCCGGACCCGGAGCCGGTGCCGCTGTTCACGGGACCGGCCGAAGTCCTGGTTCCGGGCGGCCCGTTCACCATGGGCACCTCGGACGAGCCGTGGGCGCTGGACAACGAACGGCCCGCGCACCGGCGCGAGGTGGCGCCCTTCCGGATCGACACCACTCCGGTGACGAACGCCGCGTACCGGGCGTTCATCGAGGACGGCGGCTACGACGAGCCCCGCTGGTGGACGGCCGAGGGCTGGGCGCACATCCGCCGCAACTCCGTCACCGCGCCGCTGTTCTGGCGCCGGGACGGCGGGCAGTGGCTGCGGCGCCGGTTCGGTGTCACCGAGGTGGTGCCGCCCGACGAGCCGGTGCTGCACGTGTGCTGGTACGAGGCCGACGCCTACGCCCGCTGGGCCGGGCGCCGGCTGCCCACCGAAGCCGAGTGGGAGAAGGCGGCCCGGTACGACCCGGCCGGCGACCGCTCGATGCGCTACCCGTGGGGCGACGCCGAGCCCGCGCCCGAGCACGCCAACCTCGGCCAGCGGCATCTGCGTCCGGCGCCCGCCGGGAGCTACCCGGCCGGTGAATCACCTCTGGGTGTGAGGCAGTTGATCGGCGACGTGTGGGAGTGGACGGCGAGCGACTTCCTGCCGTACCCGGGGTTCAGGGCGTTCCCGTACAAGGAGTACTCGGAGGTGTTCTTCGGGCCGGGGCACAAGGTGCTGCGCGGCGGTTCGTTCGCCGTGGACCCGGTGGCCTGCCGGGGCACGTTCCGCAACTGGGACCTGCCGATCCGGCGGCAGATCTTCTCCGGGTTCCGCACGGCACGCTCGGAGGACGTCTGATGTGCCGTCATGTGGCGTACGTGGGGCCCGAGGAGCCGCTGGGCGAGCTGCTCGTGAAGCCGCCGCACGGTCTGTACCGGCAGTCCTGGGCGCCCCGGCGGCAGCGGTACGGCACGGTCAACGCCGACGGCTTCGGCGTGGGCTGGTACGCGGAGGACGATCCGGTGCCGGCCCGGTACCGGCGGGCCGGACCGGTATGGGCCGACCTGTCGTTCGCGGATCTCGCCCGTGTCGTACGGAGCCGGGCGCTGCTCGCGGCCGTACGGGACGCGACCCTGTCGGGTGCCGACGCGGAGGCCGCGGCGGCGCCGTTCGCCGCCGGGACCTGGCTGTTCAGCCACAACGGGGCGGTGCCGGGCTGGCCGGGCTCGCTCGCGCCGCTGGTGGCGTCCCTGTCCGCCGAGGACGTGCTGTCGCTGGAGGCCCGTAACGACTCCGCGTTCGTGTGGGCGCTGGTGCTCGCCCGGCTGCGGGCCGGTGACGAGGAGGGGCAGGCGCTGGCCGACACGGTCCTGGAGGTCGCCGCGGCGGCCCCCGGGGCCCGGCTCAACCTGCTGCTCACAGGCGGCGACACCGTCACCGCGACCGCCTGGGGCGACACGCTGTGGTACCTCACCCGGGCCGGCGGCGGCACCGTCGTGGCCTCCGAACCCTACGACGACGATCCGCACTGGCGTGAGGTCCCCGACCGCACCCTGCTCGCGGCGAGCCGTACGGACGTCCTGCTGACCCCGCTCAAGGAGCCCCTCACGTGAGTCCGTTCCACCTCACCCGCACCCTGCCCGAGGACACCACCGACGCCGCCCTGCGCGCCGACGTCCACGCGGGCCTGACCGGCAGCCCCAAGACGCTGCCGCCCAAGTGGTTCTACGACGCGCGGGGCAGCGAACTCTTCGAGGAGATCACCGCGCTGCCCGAGTACTACCCGACCCGCGCCGAACGCGAGATCCTGCGCGCCCGCGCCGGTGAGATCGCCGCGGCGTCCGGTGCCCGCACCCTGGTCGAACTGGGCTCCGGATCCTCGGAGAAGACACGGCACCTGATCGACGCCCTGACCGGACTGCACACCTATGTCCCCGTCGACGTCAGCGAGAGCGCCCTCACGCTCGCCGGGCGGGCGCTGGCCGCCGAACGGCCGGGACTGGAGGTGCACGCGCTGATCGCCGACTTCACCGCCCGGCTGACCCTGCCCGACACGCCGGGGCCGCGGCTGGTGGCGTTCCTCGGCGGCACCATCGGCAATCTGCTGCCGGCCGAGCGCGCCGCGTTCCTCGCCTCCGTCCGCGCCCTGCTCGCCCCGGGCGACGCCCTGCTGCTGGGCACGGACCTGGTGAAGGACGAGCGGGTGCTGGTCCGGGCGTACGACGACGCGGCCGGTGTGACGGCCGCGTTCAACAAGAACGTCCTGACCGTCATCAATCGGGAGCTGGGCGCCGACTTCGACCCCGACACCTTCGACCATGTGGCGCTGTGGGACGCCGGGCACGAGTGGATCGAGATGCGGCTGCGCTCCCGTACCGCGCAGACGGTGAAGATCCCCTCACTGGGACTCGCCGTGGACTTCGCGGCGGGCGAGGAGCTGCGCACCGAGGTGTCGGCGAAGTTCCGCCAGGACGGAGTGCGTGGGGAACTGTCGGCCGCCGGCCTGGAGTTGGCCCGGTGGTGGACGGACGGGGAGGCGCGGTTCGCGCTGTCGCTGAGCGTCGCGCGCTGACGGGAGCGCCACCGGGCCGCGCGTCGCCCCAGGGGGTGTCGTCCGGATCGGGCCGGCTCCGGTGAGGGGTGCCTCGCAGCCGGGCCGAGCGGGGTCCGGTGGTGGGGGCACCTCCCACGCCTTTCAGGCAGTGGGGGAGCGTCGCAAGGCGGAGGGGGGCGCCAGGGCGGGGCCCTGGCAACCGACGACAACGCGGCGGTGGGGGTCCCTCCCGCGCATGGGGGTCCCCCCGCTCGAGCGGAGCTGAGAGGGGGGAGAAGCCGAGAGCGGGGAGCGGTGCCGGCCCCCGCGCCCCCGGCAGGATCCGAACGACACCCCCTAATCGAAGGCCAGGGCCTCGGTGATGCGGCGCGCGGCGCGCTCGGCCTCGGTGGCCGGGTCGGACCCGGTGAGTACCTTGGTCATGTACTCCTTGATCGGGTTGTCCGCCTCGACCGCGCTCCACTGGGGTGTGATGGGGGTCGCCCGGCCCTGTGCGGCTCCGGCCGCCATGGCCGCGACCCCCTCCTCCCCCGCCACCGACTCGGCGAGTTCGGCCTTGTTGGGGACGTAGTTCATCGTGCGGGCCAGGTCGGTGTTCCACTTGGCGCCGGTGAGCGCGGCGACGACCTCGACGGCGCCCTCCCGGGTGTCGGTCTTGGCCGGGATCACGAGGTCGGAGCCGCCGGTGAAGACGGCGCCGGGCTTGTCGGCGGCCTTGCCGGGGACGGGGAAGTAGCCCAACTCGCTCTTGAGTTCCGGGTTCTGCTTGAGGATGGCGCTTGCCAGCCCCGGTACGGCCACGATCTGGGCGACCTTGCCCTCGGCGAACACGCCCGCCTGCGGCGGGTGTTCCTCGTCGGCGTCGGCCGGTCCGTCGCCGAGTGCCTGGAGCCGGCGGTAGAAGTCCATGCCGCGCAGCGCCTCCGGGCTGTCCAGCGCGCCGCGCCAGACGCCGTCCCGATCCCTGGCGAGGTCTCCGCCCTCCTCCCAGATGAAGCCGGCGAGCGTGTACCAGTCCTGTCCGGCGAGGTAGATGCCCTGGTTGCCGCCGGTGTCGAGCTCCTCGGTGAGGGTGAGCCACTCGTCGCGGGTCTCCGGCGGGGCGGTGACGCCGGCCTGGCGGAAGAGGTCCTTGCGGTAGATGACGACGCGGTTGGCCGCGTACCAGGGGATGCCGTACTGCTGGGAGCCCCACTGACCGGGTTCGGCGAGACCGGGCAGCCAGTCCTCCCGGCCCCAGTCGCGCATGGACTCCAGGGTGAGGTCGAGCAGTCCGTCGCCCTCCGCGTACGTGGCGACCTGGGTGTTGCCGACCTCGATGACGTCGGGGCCGTCCTCCTCGTCCGTCTCCAGTGCCTTCTGCACCTTCTCGCCGATGCCGGTCCATTCCTGGATGCGGATGTCGAGGTCGAGTCCGGGGTGCTCGCGCTCGAACTCCTCGGTGAAGCGGTCCAGGTACTCCTGTGAGGCGCTGTGCTGCATCAACCACACGGTGACCGTGTGCCGTTCGGCGTCGCCGGGCATCAGTCCACAGCCGCTGAGCAGGGAGGCGGACACACAGACAAGGGCGAGCAGACGGCGTTTCACGAGGGTCCTGTTTCTGTCTGACGGACAGGGCGGGGCCCGACGTGGGGGGCGAGCGGAGCTCGGGCGGGTGCTCAGCATCTTGGTATGGACCAATGCCTAGGTCAAGGCCGTCAGGCGAACGGGGCCGACGTCTCGCGCTCCGCCGTGGTGTGGGGCACGGTGGAGTGACGTGAGAGGAGCAGTCGCATGTCGAATCACACCTACCGGGTCACGGAGATCGTCGGCACCTCGCCCGACGGCGTCGACCAGGCCGTACGCAACGGCATCGAACGCGCCTCGCAGACCCTGCGCAATCTGGACTGGTTCGAGGTGACCCAGGTGCGCGGCCAGATCGAGGACGGGCAGGTCGCGCACTGGCAGGTGGGGCTGAAGGTCGGCTTCCGGCTGGAGGGGACGGACTGAGCCCGGGCGGGGTCAGGTCCGTCCTTCGCGCTCCTGCGCGTCCTTCAGCTCGCCGGACGGGGCCGTCCAGCGGGCCTGTACGACGGTGAAACCGGCCCGCCGGGCGTCCAGGCAGACCAGCTCGTCGTCGTCCACCAGCACGCGGACGTCCCGGGTGCGGGCGAGGCGGCGCAGGATCGCCAGCTTGGTGTGGCGGGCCGGCCGGCGGTCGGCGTTGCCGCGCATGTACACGTCCCCCTCGGGCAGTTCCCGGGCGGCGAGCCAGTCCAGCGTGTCGCGCCGGCAGCGCTCGGGGCGGCCGGTGAGGTAGACGATCTCGCACTCCCGCGCGCACTTCCGGACCAGGGCGATGCCCTCGGCGAGCGGGGGGTCCTGCGGCGCGGCGGCGAAGAAGGCGTCCCAGTCACGGGGCCTGCGCTCCAGGAAGCGCTGCCGGTGCGCCGTGTCGGCGAGGGTGTTGTCGAGGTCGAACACGGCCAGCGGCAACTTGCTGCGATCGGTCACACGACCGACCCTAGACGCACATACGTGCCTGCGGGCAGTCGCGCCACCCACACCGCAGCGGCGGGCAGTTGTGCTGGAGCCGCCGTAGCTGCGGGCAGTCGCGCCTCCCCCAGTGCCTCAAGGGCCTGGGAGGTACCCCCGGGGCGGCACGGCTGCCCGCGGAGAGCGGGGCGTACGGCACGCGGTCGCCCCCGGAGGGCGGGGTGAGCGGCCAGGGTGGGTGAAGGCGTGGCGACGCGCCGGTGGTGTTCGCACCGGCGCGCACCGGGAGGGGCGGGGTTACTCGCGGCCCCGCTTGGGGACGTCGCGGCCGCGGCGGCCGGACTCCTCGTCCAGTTCCGTCTCGGCCTCGATGCGCTCCTTGCGGACCTGCCCGCGGACGGTCTCGTCAGCGGTCTTCTCCTCCGTGGTCATCCGGACCCGCTCGACCGGCACCGCCTCGGTCTCCACGACCGGGCGCTCCTCGTGCAGCGTGACCTCGTGCTCGTCCTCCTTGAAGGCCGGGCCCGACATGGCATCGCCGCGGTTGGCGTCCGTGATCGGCTCGCGCTCCACGCGGACCTCCTCGTGGCGCACCGGCACGGTCTGCTGGACCTCCTCCGTGACCACGTACTTGCGCAGCCTGGCCCGTCCGGTCTCGTGCCGCTCGACGCCGACGCGCATGCGCTCCTCGGAGCGGGTCATCGCGTCGTCGCCGCGCCCTCGGGTCCGGGCTTCGCTCCGGCGGCCCGCGGTGCCCGCGGTTCCGGCCGTGTCCGGCGCCGTCCGGGAGGCGTCGCCCCGACGGCCGGCCATGCCCGCCGTGCCGGCGGCACCGGCCGCTCCCGCCGTACCGGCCGTGCCCATACCGGGAGAACGGTCGCGTTCACCGGGCTCGGCCAGCACGGAGTCCCAGTCGATGCCGTAGTAGTCGTACAGACGGTGTTCCTCGTCCACCGACAGGTGGCCGCCCGCGTCGATGTCGACGTTGGGCGCGCCCTTGATCTTGTCCTTGCGGTAGGGAACCTCGAGGTGGTCCTTCACCAGGGCGGCGTCACGGATGGGGATGAACGACTCGCTGGAGCCGAACATGCCCGTTTTGACGGTCACCCACTCGGGGCGTCCGCTGGCGTCGTCGAGGAAGACGTGCTTCGCGTCGCCTACCTTGTTCCCGTCCCCGTCGTAGACGGGATGATCCAGCAGGATCGAGATCTCTTCGCGGGTGATCATCTTCCATCACCCTCCTTTCGAAGGTCGCCTCTCACGGGTTCTCCCGGATCGCCCGCCAAAAACGGAATGAAAGCGACAAAAGGTACTTAATTTTCCGCAGTGCTCACCCGTGGTGACCGCCTTCGTGTCCCGTCACCGCCTCCGGCTGCGCCGCGCGCGCCAGGGCGCGGCGGTCGAGGTGGCTCCCCGGCGGGAGGGGAGCCCGCACCTCGACCTCGGCGACCACGCCACGGGCCGACGCCACGCGCCACAGCGAGGCGAGGAGCGTGTCGTCGCCGACGAAGGCCGGTGCGGTGGCCGGGGTTCCGCGCGCGCTCCGGTAGCGGATGCGCACCGGCTGCACCGGAACCCGGGCGTCCAGCGCCGCCTGGAAGACCGCGCGGCGGAAGTGCCCCCGGGCCAGGCCGCACCAGGTGCTGCCCTCCGGGAACGCCGCGACCGCCGCGCCGCCGCGCAGGACCCCGGCGAGCGCGGTGACCGTGCCGGGCAGGGCGCGCAGCCGGTCACGGTCGATGAACAGCACACCGCCGCGCGCCGCCAGCGCCCCCGCCACGGGCCAGCGCCGTATCTCGGTCTTGGCCAGCATCCTGGCCGGACGGACCGCCGCGAGCAGCGGCACGTCCAGCCAGGAGACGTGGTTGGCGACGAGCAGCAGTCCGCCCGTGGGCACGGCGGTCCCGTCGATACGGACCCGGACCCCGGCGGCCCGTACGATCCACCGGCACCACCGGCGCACCGCGCCGGCCGGGATCCGCCGCCCGAGCGGGAGCAGCGCGATCCCGGCGAGGACCAGCAGGCCCACCGCCGCCAGCCGCAGCACCGCCAGCGGTACGGCCGTCGTGGACGCCGTCGGTTCCACACAGCCCCGCGGGGTGCAGGGCGCGCCCGGCAGCCAGACGCTCATCAGGCGGGGACGAGGGAGAGGAAGTGCCGCAGATAACGGGGGTCGACCCGGTTCATCGGCAGCAGCACATAGAGGTCGGCGACACCGAAGTCCACGTCGTGCGCGGGCTCGCCGCAGACCCAGGCGCCGAGCCGGAGGTAGCCGCGCAGCAGGGCGGGCAGCTCACCGGGGGCGGCGGGTGCCGAGGTCCTCGGCACCCAGGGCAGCAGCGGGCGCACCCGGTACTCCTCCGGCGCGAGGTGCCCCGCCCGCACCCGGTCCCAGGTGGCGGAGGCGAGCGCGCCGCCGTCGGCGAGGGGGACGGAGCAGCAGCCTGCCAGCCAGGCGTGGCCGCGGTCGGTCATGTAGCGGGCGATGCCGGCCCAGATGAGCCCGATGACCGCGCCGTCGCGGTGGTCGGGGTGCACACAGGAACGGCCGACCTCGACGAGGGACGGCCGTACGGCGTCGAGGGCCGACAGGTCGAACTCCCCTTCCCCGTACAGCCGCCCGGCGATCCCGGCGCGCTCCGGCGGCAGCAGCCGGTAGGTGCCGACGACCTGCCCGCTCACCTCCTCCCGGACCAGCAGGTGGTCGCAGTACGCGTCGAACGGGTCGACGTCCAGCCCCGGCCGCGAGCCGGACAACAGGGCGCCCATCTCCCCCGCGAAGACGTCGTACCGCAACCGCTGAGCGGCACGCACGTCCTCCTCGTCGCGGGCGAGGGTGACGGTGTAGCGGACGGGTGCGATGGGCTTCGGGGGGTGGTCGACGGTCAGCACGCCGGTCATGGCTCTCTCCTGATCACGCGCCGGAGCGGGGGTGGGGACACCCCTGTTCTCCCGACCGGGGTTGGCGTGTACGTGACCGGAGCCGGGAGTACGGATGTGGAGATGCTGAATGCCGGGAGCGGAAGCGAGACGGGGCCGGAAGGAGCACCTCTCCCGGCCCCGTCCGTCCGCGCTTCCGGCGAACGTTCACCGAGGCGCCCCGAAAGGGGCGCGGGGCGTGACATTGTGCGGCTCCGCCGCGTGGGCGCGACAAGCCACCAACGGCCCGCAGCCGGGTGACGACCTGCCGCCGCACGGCACTACCGCTTGCCCACCTTGCGAGTGGCCCGCAACCACTCCTTGTTCATACCGGTGATGGAGGTGAGCGGAATGCCCTTGGGGCAAGCGGTCGCGCACTCGCCGGCGAGCGTGCACCCCCCGAACCCCTCCTCGTCCATCTGCGCCACCATGTCCAGCACCCTGGTCTCCCGCTCGGGCGCTCCCTGCGGCAGCACATTGAGGTGATTGATCTTCGCGGAGGTGAACAGCATCGCCGCCCCGTTGGGGCAAGCCGCCACGCACGCCCCGCACCCGATGCACTCCGCGTGCTCGAAGGCGAGGTCGGCGTCCGGCTTCGGCACCGCCGTGGCATGGGCCTCCGGCGCGGCACCGGTCGGTGCCGTGATGTAGCCGCCGGCCTGGATGATCCGGTCGAAGGCGGACCGGTCGACCACCAGGTCCTTCACGACCGGGAAGGCGGACGCCCGCCACGGCTCGACGTCGATGGTGTCGCCGTCCTTGAAGGACCGCATGTGCAGCTGGCAGGTGGTGGTGCGCTCGGGTCCGTGGGCGTCGCCGTCGATGACCAGCGAGCAGGCGCCGCAGATGCCCTCGCGGCAGTCGTGGTCGAAGGCGACCGGGTCCTCGCCCTTGAGGATGAGCTCCTCGTTGAGGGTGTCGAGCATCTCCAGGAAGGACATGTCGGGTGAGATGCCGTCCACCTCGTACGTGGACATGGCGCCGTCGGCGTCGGCGTTCTTCTGCCGCCAGACGCGCAGGTTGAGCTTCATGCGTAGCTCCGCTGGGTGGGGTGGACGTACTCGAAGACCAGGTCTTCCTTGTGCAGGACCGGAGCCTCGCCGGTGCCGGTGAACTCCCAGGCGGCGGCGTAGGAGAACTCCTCGTCCCTGCGCGCGGCCTCGCCGTCGGGGGTCTGGGACTCCTCGCGGAAGTGGCCGCCGCAGGACTCGGAGCGGTGCAGCGCGTCGAGGCACATCAGCTCGGCGAGCTCCAGGTAGTCGACGATGCGGTTGGCCTTCTCCAGTGACTGGTTGAACTCCTCGCCGGTGCCGGGGACCTTGATGCGCCGCCAGAACTCCTCGCGGATCTGCGGGATCCGCTCCAGCGCCTTGCGCAGCCCGGAGTCGGTGCGGGCCATCCCGCAGAACTCCCACATGAGTTCGCCGACCTCGCGGTGGAAGGAGTCGGGGGTGCGGTCGCCGTCCACGGACAGCAGCAGGTTCAGCCGGTCCTCGGTCTCGGCCAGCACCTCCTGCACCACCGGGTGTTCGTCGGTGACCTCGTCCTGGTGCGGGTTGCGGGCCAGGTAGTCGTTGACGGTCGCCGGGAGGACGAAGTAGCCGTCGGCCAGGCCCTGCATCAGCGCGGAGGCGCCGAGCCGGTTGGCGCCGTGGTCGGAGAAGTTGGCCTCGCCGACGGCGAACAGGCCGGGGACGGTGGTCTGGAGGTCGTAGTCGACCCACAGTCCGCCCATCGTGTAGTGCACGGCGGGGTAGATCCGCATGGGCACCTTGTACGGATCCTCGTCGGTGATCCGCTGGTACATGTCGAAGAGGTTGCCGTACTTGGCCTCGACGGCCTTGCGCCCCATGCGCTTGACGGCGTCGGCGAAGTCGAGGTAGACGCCCTGCCCGCCGGGGCCCACTCCCCTGCCCTCGTCGCAGACGTTCTTCGCGGCGCGGGAGGCGATGTCCCGGGGCACGAGGTTGCCGAAGGAGGGGTAGATGCGCTCCAGGTAGTAGTCGCGCTCGTCCTCGGGGATCCGGTGGGCCGGGCGGGTGTCGCCCTTGGCCTTGGGCACCCAGATCCGGCCGTCGTTGCGCAGCGACTCGCTCATCAGCGTCAGCTTGGACTGGTGGTCGCCGGTGCGCGGGATGCAGGTGGGGTGGATCTGGGTGAAGCAGGGGTTGGCGAAGTACGCGCCGCGCCGGTGCGCCCGCCAGATCGCGGTGGCGTTGGAGTTCATGGCGTTCGTCGACAGGTAGAAGACGTTGCCGTAGCCGCCGCTGGCGAGGACGACGGCGTCCGCGAAGTACGTGTCGATCTTCCCGGTGATCAGGTCCCGGGCGACGATGCCGCGGGCCCGGCCGTCGACGACGATCAGGTCGAGCATCTCGGTGCGCGGGTGCATCTCGACGTTGCCGGCGGCGATCTGCCTGCTGAGCGCCTGGTAGGCGCCGAGGAGGAGCTGCTGGCCCGTCTGGCCGCGGGCGTAGAAGGTGCGGGAGACCTGGACGCCGCCGAAGGAACGGGTGTCGAGCAGTCCGCCGTACTCGCGGGCGAAGGGCACGCCCTGGGCCACGCACTGGTCGATGATCTCGACGGAGATCTGCGCGAGGCGGTGCACGTTGGACTCGCGGGAGCGGAAGTCGCCGCCCTTGACGGTGTCGTAGAACAGGCGGTGGACCGAGTCGCCGTCGTTGCGGTAGTTCTTCGCCGCGTTG
Source organism: Streptomyces sp. NPDC059787 (assembly GCF_042732315.1). Lineage (NCBI taxonomy): Bacteria > Bacillati > Actinomycetota > Actinomycetes > Kitasatosporales > Streptomycetaceae > Streptomyces > Streptomyces sp. NPDC059787. Next base: position 208,391 of record NZ_JBHWHX010000009.1, on the reverse strand, counting down.
ATGCCGCCCTGCGCGGCGATGGAGTGGGCGCGGCGCGGGGAGTCCTGGTAGCAGAACTGGACGACGCGGTAACCCTGTTCGGCCAGGGTGGCACCGGCGGAGCCGCCCGCGAGGCCGGTGCCGACGACGATGACGGTCTTGCCCCGCCGGTTGGCGGGGTTGACCAGCCCGGCCTCGAAGCGGCGCTTGTCCCAGCGCTCGTGGACCGGTCCCGCGGGGGCCTTGGTGTCGGTGACCGGCTCGCCGGTCGCGTACGCGGTGTAGGAAGTCATGGTCAGCTCACCACTCCGGTCATGACGCCCACGGGTACGGCGAGGAAGCCGGCCGTGAGCAGCAGCGCGAGGGCATTGGCGGTGGTCTTGAGGGCGCGGTCGCGGGTGCGGCTGCCGACGCCGAGGGTCTGGGCGGCGCTCCAGAAGCCGTGCCGGATGTGCAGGCCGACGGCGAGCATCGCGACGATGTAGATGACGTTGCCGTACCAGGTGGAGAAGGTGTCCACGACGTTCTGGTAGGGCTTGCCGGACTCGAAGCCGCCGGAGTGCACGGTGCCGGTGGTCAGGTCGAGGAGGTGCCAGACGATGAACAGGGCGAGGATGACGCCGCCCCAGCGCATGGTGCGCGTGGCGTAGCTGGCCCGCGCCTTCTTGTGCACGTACTTGCTGGGGCGCGCCCTGATGTCGCGGCGGCTGAGCTGGTAGGCGGAGACGGCGTGGGCGATCACGGCGACGACGAGGACGACGCGGACGATCCACAGCGTCCACTCGTAGTGCATGAACGGTTCACCGACGGTGCGCAGCCAGTGGGCGTAGTGGTTGAACTCGCCCGCCCCGAAGAAGATCTTCAGGTTCCCGATCATGTGGGCGACCAGGTAGAGCAGCATGACGATGCCGCTGACCGCCATCACCGTCTTCTTGCCGACGGTCGAGTCCCACACGGTGCGTGCCATGGACGGCCGTCGGTCCGTCCGCGTTGCCAGAGCCATGTCACCAGACGCTAGGGCCGGAAGGCCCCATCGGTCCAAGACATGGTCCGGCTCGTTTCGATAGGGAATGCCTATGCTGGGTGGATGCAGTTCCAACAGCTCCAGTACTTCGTGGCCGTCGCCGAGACCCGGCACTTCACCCGGGCCGCGGAACTGGTCCATGTCGCACAGCCGTCACTGTCGCAGCAGATCAAGGCGCTGGAGCGGGAGCTGGGGGCGGATCTGTTCCGGCGGGCGCGCGGGAACATCACGCTGACCGACGCGGGTGAGGCGCTGCTGCCGCTGGCCCGGCGGATCCTCGCCGACGCGGACACCGCGCGGCACGAGGTGCAGGAGGTGGCGCAACTGCGCAGCGGGCGGGTGCGGCTGGGGGCGACGCCGAGCCTGTGCACCGGGCTGCTGCCGGACGTGCTGCGCGCCTTCCACGACCGGTATCCGGGCGTCCGGCTGCTGATCGAGGAGGGCGGCTCGCACGACCTGGTGCGGGAGCTGGCCCGCGGGGCGCTGGACCTCGCCCTGGTGGTCCTGCCGCTGCCGACGCCCTCCCCCGCGCTCACCACGGTGGAGCTGCTGCGCGAGGACCTGGTGGTCGTCTCCTCCCCGGACGCCCCGCGGCCGGGACGGGGCCGGCGCACCGTGCGCATCGCCGACCTGGAGGGCGAGCGGCTCGTGATGTTCCGGCACGGCTACGACCTGCGCGAGCTGACCGTGGCGGCGTGCCGGGCGGAGGGCTTCGAGCCCGGATTCGCGGTGGAGGGCGGCGAGATGGACGCGGTACTGGGTTTCGTACGGGCGGGGCTGGGGGTGGCGGTGGTGCCGCGGATGGTGGCCGCCCGCTCCGGCCACGGACTGCGCGTCACCCCGCTGGCCCGTCCGGGGCTCCATCGGGCGATCGCACTCGCCCACCGCAGTGATGTGGCCCCGCCGCGGGCCGCGCGGGAGTTGCAGCGGATGCTGGTGGAACGCTGAGGCGGGGTGCCTGCGTGGGAGTTCCTCGCCCCCGCCGCCCCTTCCCCGCCCGTCCTCGGGGGCTCCGCCCCCGGCCCCGTCGCGCCCACACGGCGGAGCCGCGTGGTGACACAGCCCCGCGCCCCTCAGGAGGTCGGGGTGCCCTGGTGGTAGTACATGCGCCAGCCCGTGTTCTCGTCCTGTTTGCGCCACAGGGAGCTGCGCAGGGCCCGGCACCCGGCGAAGTGGGTCTCGTAAGTGAGGTGGACCAGGTGGGGGCCAGGAGGACGCCGGTGATCTCCGACGGCACGTAGACCGGGCCGTCCGCCGAGCTGCCCGGGTGGTCGTGCAGCTCGGCGGTCATCTCCGCGTACGTGTAGCGCCGTCCCGAGGCGCCCACCTCTGTGAACTCCGGATCCAGCAGACGCACGACTTCGGCACGGGAGGACCGTACGGCCGGATCCAAGAGCCGCAGCTCCCCCTCGATCGCCGCGCTCACCGGGTTCCTCTCCTGGCGCATCCCCACCTGATCCCTCTCCGTCCGTGCCGGCCGCACACCCTCAGGGGCGCGGGGCAGACACATGTGCGGCTCCGCCGCGTGGGCGCGACCAGCCACAGCCGGCCCGCAGCCACCGTACGACCCGTACCCCCGAGCCGCTGGGCGGCTAGCCCGTCGCGTCCACGAGGGCCAGCTCGTGAAGACGCTCCGGCGGCCCCGGCCGGGCGTAGTACCAGCCCTGCGCCGTGTCACAGCCGAGGATGCGCAACTGCTCGGCCTGCGCTCCCGTCTCCACGCCCTCCACCGTGACCGCGAGGTCGAGGCTGTGGGCCAGGGAGACGATCCCCTCGACGATCTTCAGGTCGACGGGGTCGGCCGGGAACCGCTGCATGCTCTGGGTGAAGGAACGGTCCAGCTTCAGGACGCTCACCGGGAGCCGGCGCAGGTTGGCCAGGTTGGAGTAGCCGGTGCCGAAGTCGTCCAGCGCGATGTCGACGCCCATCTCCGCCAGCCGGCGCAGCGGCTTCAGCAGGTCGTCGTCCGCGCCGATCAGCGCCGACTCGGTCACCTCCAGGCACAGCGCGTCCGGCTCCATCCCCGTACGCTCCAGGATCTCCACCGTGTCCTGGACCAGCCCGGGATGCGTGAGCTGGCAGGGCGACAGGTTCACGTTGATGCGCAGCGGGCCGAGCGCCTCACCCCCGTGCCGGTCCCGCCACTCACGGGCCTGGCGCACCGACTGCTCCAGCACCCAGCGGCCCAGCGGAACGATCAGCCCCGTGTGCTCGGCGAGCGGGATGAACCGGTCCGGGGACAGCACCCCGTGCTGCGGGTGCAGCCAGCGCACCAGCGCCTCCGCACCCCGCACACTGCCGTCGCCGAGATGCACCAGAGGCTGGTACTCGATGAAGAACTCGCCCCGGTCCAGGGCCGTCGGCAGCGCCGTGGTGAGCCCGTGCCGGGTGATGGCGCGGGCGTCCGCCTCCGGGTCGGCGAGCTCGAACCGGTTGCCGCCCGCCGACTTGGCCCGGTACATGGTGATGTCGGCGCTGCGCAGCACCTCCGCCGCGCTGCGTTCCCCGGCCGGTCCCTCGACGATGCCGATGCTGCCGCGCACGGTCAGCTCCCGGCCGTCCACACTGATCGGGGCGAGCAGCGCGTTCATGATGCGGGCCGCGAGCTCGTCGACGGTGCGCTCGGTGTCGGAGCCGGTGGTCAGGGCCACGAACTCGTCGCCGCCGAGCCGGGCCACCATCTCGCCGGACGCGGTGGCGCAGGCCTGCAGCCGGTCGGCGACCTCGACGAGCAGCCGGTCGCCGGCCGCGTGCCCGAGGCTGTCGTTGACGGTCTTGAAGCCGTCCAGGTCGAGGTAGCACAACCCGAACCGCTGGCCCTCGCCGGCGCCGAGCGCCTTCTCCAGCCGCTCGAAGAAGAACGCCCGGTTGGGCAGCCCGGTGAGCGCGTCGTGGGTGGCCTCGTAACGCAGCCGGAGGTTGAGCAGCCGCCGCTCGGTGGTGTCCTCCATGAGGGCGAGCTGGTACTGCGGGTCGCCGTCGGCGTCGCGCAGCAGGGACACCGTCAGATTGGTCCACAGGACCGTTCCGTCCGGGCGGTAGAACGCCTTTTCGAGGTGGTAGTGCTCGCGCTCGCCGCTCACCAGCTCGTCGTAGAGCCGCCATGTCTGCGGGGCGTCGTCGGGGTGGACCCACTCCTTGACGCTGCGGCCGCGCAGGGCCTGCTCGGACAGGCCGAACATACGCCGCAGCGCACCGTTGACCTGCAGGACGTTGCCCTCCAGGTCGGCGATGCCGATCCCTATGGCCGCGCCCTCGAACACCGCCCGGAACCGGGCCTCGGTGGCGTGCAGCGCCTGCGCCACCACGCCCTGGGCCTCCAGCGCGGCCCGCGCGACGGCCTCCTGCTCGGCCAGTGTCCGCTCGCGCAGCGCCTGCGCGAACCCGGCGGCCATGGCGTGCTGGAGCCTCGCGGAGCGCGCCCGCAGGTCCTCCCGGTCGCCGTCCTCGCCGCAGTACAGGACGAGATAGGCGTCCACGCAGTCCAGGGTCCGGCTGAGCGCCTCCGGGTCGGTGCAGTGCGCCTCCACCAGCGCGGCACCGGCCGCCCGGCCGGCGTCCGCGTCGAACGACCGGGCCCGCAGCGCCTCGCTCAGCAGCCGGGCCAGCGGCAGCAGCCGCTCCTCGAACTCCGGGCGGGTCGACGACGTCGAGGTCACCGGGAAGACCGCCCGGCTCCAGATCGTCGCGAACCGGCGCAGTCTGTCCTCCGGCCCGTCCGGCTCCGCGCTCACGCCGTACGCCCCACGCCCGCGAAACCGGAGAACGCGTAGGGATCCTCGTCCTCCGGTGCGGTGTCCGGCCGCCACTGCGGCATCGGCACCAGTCCGGGTTCCACCATGTCGTACCCCTCGAAGAACCGCGCGATCTCGTCGCGCGTGCGCATGATCAGCGGGTTGCGAATGTCCTGGTACACGTCCACCGCCCCCTCGGCCCGCTCCGCCGGCAGCGGGATTCCCTCGTACGAGGCATGGGTGAGCACGAGCATGCTGCCGGGCGCGAGGGCCCGGCGCAGTTCGGCCACCGCCGCGTACGGGTCGTCCGCGTCTTCCACGAAGTGCAGTATGGCAACGAGAAGCAGCGCCACCGGCCGATTCAGGTCGATCAGCCGCAGCACCTCGGGACTGTCGATGATCTCCCGCGGCTTCCGGAGGTCCGCGGCGACGACGTCCGCTCCGTCGTTGCCCTCCAGAACGGCCTGGCTGTGCGCCACGGCCACCGGGTCGTGGTCGACGTACATCACGCGGGCGTCCGGTACGGCCGCCCGCGCCACCTCGTGGACGTTGCCGAACGTCGGGATGCCGGAACCGATGTCCAGGAACTGGGTGATGCCCTCACCGGCCGCGAAGCGCACCGCCCGCCGCATGAAGGCACGGTTCGCCTGCATGATCTTGGGCAGGCCCGGCATGAACTCCATGGCCCTGCGGGCCGCTTCCCGGTCGACCTCGAAGTTGTGCGAACCGCCCAGGTAGTAGTCGTACATCCGGGAGACGCTGGGCACCGAGATGTCGATGCTCCGCGGGGCCCAGGCGGGACGCTCCATGTACCTCTCCAAGGCGTAGGCGATCCGGTGTTCGAGCAGAGGCTACTGATCGCCCGCCAAAGGAGCGACCCCAAACGGAAATTGACCATCCGTTCCCGGTCACTGCCAGTGGCACGTGCCTGTTCGGCGCCCGCGAAAGCGTGACGACATGTGTCCGCGGCATTCCGGAGAGTTCCGGCACGTCGAGAAGTACGCGGAGAAGGGTGCCGATCATTCCACGGGTGCCGGTGAATCACGGCAAAACGGTCCGCCCCTCCGCACGCTGCGGAGGGGCGGACACGGGGCCGGCGACGTCCGGAGCGGACGACACCCTTGGGGGAGGTTGCTACTTCTCCGACGCGCCGACCGGCTTTCCGTCGGGCCGTACGGCGTACCAGGTACCGCCGACGCCCTGACCGTTGGTGTCGCCGGGAGCCTTGTCACCGGCGAAGGTGTAGATGGGCCAGCAGTTGATCGTCTGCTGGTCGGCGCCGTCCGGGCGGGTGAAGGTCATGTAGCCCTTCTTCTGGATGCCCTTGGTGTCCTCGAAGTCGACCGGCGAGACCACCGGCCACTTCTCCAGGCAGGCGCCGGTGCAGGCCGACACGGGTTTCGGCCAGGCCTCGTCCTTCATGAAGCGGTAGACGGTCATGCCGTTCCCGTCGACGACGATCTCACCCAGCTTCGCGTCCTCGCGGGTGGACAGTCCGGGCCGGTCGGCCGCCTGGGCCTTCTTGCCCTGGGGGTTCAGCGCGTACCACTTGCCGCCCACACCCTGGCCCTTGACGTCGCCGGCGTTGACGTCCTTGACGTAGCGGTAGGCCGGCCAGCCGGCGACGGTGAGCTGCTTGGTGCCGTCGGCCCGGTCGACCGACCCGAGCAGCGCCTTGTCGATGCCCTCGCCGGCCGTGGCGTCGTCGGCGGGCACCGGCGGCCAGGTCTTGGCGCAGTCGTCCTCGCAGTTGGAGGCGGGCGGCTCGGCGGTGTCCTGGTCGAAGCGGTACAGGGTCAGACCGAGGCTGTCGGTCACCACCTTGCCCAGTTCGGCGTTGGTGGAGACGTTCAGCTCGCCCGCCGTGTCGGAGGGGCTCGCCGACGCCTGGGCGCCGCCGCCCGCCTGGCCCGCGCCGATGGCGCCGACGTCCCCGGCCCCGGTCGTGGCGCCCACGTTCTGGCTGACGGCGGGCGGCGGGCTGTCCTGACCGCACGCCGTGGTCAGGGCCAGCACCGCCGCGGCGCTCGCCACCAGTGAGGCGGTCCGCCAGGAGGTCTTCATCGTCAACTCCACATCATCGCAAGGGTCGTGCAGCGCCCTGCTGTGCCGCCGCTCGACGATGGGTACGCATGAAGGCACGGGTCGTGTTCAACGGTGGCCCGGATTTCTTTTGTTAACTCCTTCGGGGCAATCACCGGGATCCCGGGCGCGGCCCTGCGGTTCACGATTCATGATCTTCGTCGTGCAAGCACTCGTACCGACCCAATCCCGCGCCACCGCACGCGCGTTGGCCGTGACGACGCTGATCTGGGCGCTCGTCGGCGCACCCGGCACGGCCGCGGCCGACGCCTGCGCGTACGCCTCGACGGGGCCGGGCGGCACGGAGGCGGTGGCGGTCGCGGGACACGTCACCTGGACGGACCCCCCGTTCTGCTCACCACCGCCACCGTCCCCCACGCCCACACCCACACCCACGCCCTCTCCGAAGCCGCCGCCCCCGCCCGAGCCCACGCCGGCCACCCCGCCGCCGAAGCCCCGCCCGACCCCGGAACCCGAGCCACCGCCCCCGCCGGCCGCCCGTCCGGCACCACCCGCAACCCGTCCGACGCCGGCTCCCACCCCGCCGCCGCGCCCGCGCCGCCCGCCGCCGCCACCGCCGTCACCGGCCCCGACACCGTCGGCCACCCCGGAGCCGCGTCCGTCCGTGACGCCCGTGCACTACCCGCGGTACCGCGCGGCCCCGGTCCGGCGGCCCTCCGGCGGTGCCACGTCACCGCTCACCTTCGTCCTGCTCATCACGGTCCCCGCGGTGGTCGCGATCGCCGCGCTGCGTCCGCGCTGAGGCCCGGACCGACCCGACCCCTTCTGGAGGCACCTCTTGCCGGAATGGCTTGTTCTCACCCTCGCGATGCTCGCCGCCTGTGTCGTCGTGGTGGTCATCACCCTCGTACGGCACCGCAGGGCGGCCGACGACGAGGACCCCAGCGAGACCCCGGACGTCATCGAGTACATGACGATGTGGATCGGCGTGGTGTACGCCATCGTCCTGGGTCTCGCCATCGCCGGCGTCTGGGAGGGACGCGGCGCCGCCCAGGAGCACGTACGGGCGGAGGCGGTGGCCCTGCACGAGATCTCGGAACGGGTACGGGTCTACCCCGCCGAGGTGCGTGACCGTATCCGGGACGATGTCAACGCCTATGTCGGACACGTCGTCACCACCGAGTGGCAGGCCATGGCCGACGACGGACAGGTCACCGGACGCGGCACCGAACTCCTCGACCGGGTCCGCCGGGACGTCACCGACTACGAGCCGCGGACGGACTTCGAGGCGCAGGCCTATCAGCCCCTCGTGGACCAGGTGGCCGCCGCCGACCAGGCGCGCAGCGCACGGGCCGAGTCGACCGGGGAGACCATGCCGGGCGTGGTGTGGTTCGGGCTGCTCACCGGGGCCGCCATCACCATCGGGATGATCTTCGCGCTGCAGATCCGGCGCACCACCCGGGAGATGGTCCTCGCCGGGCTGTTCTCGGCGCTGATCGCCTTCCTGCTCTTCCTCATCTGGGACTTCGACGCGCCCTTCGGCCGGGGCCTCGCCGCGTCGGCGGACCCGTTCCTGCGGCTCTTCCCGCACATCGAGGGCTGAGACCGCCCGCGGGTGAGCAGAGCGCCGCCCCGGGTCCCGCGGGATCCGGGGCGAGCGGCGTACGAACTCGTGCGAAACGGCGGCCCTGAGGGGACAGCGGTTCAGATCCGCTTCTCGGCGCGGCGGCGCATCCAGAAGACACCGCTGCCGGCGACCGCGGCGGCCACCAGGGCCCCGCCGATGGCCACGTCGGTCGGGGTCGCCCCGCTGGCGCTGCTGCCGCCGATACCGCCGCGGACACCGCCGATGACGGTGAAGGCGGCCGGCCGGGTCAGGCTCCGGCCGGAGCAGTGGACCGTGACGTCGTAGGAACCGGGACGGGCGTCGGCGTCGACGGTGGCGGTGCCCTTCGAGGTGTCGTTGGCACCGCCGATGGGCGTCAGGTTCGTCCGGGGGAAGGCGTTGGAGGTCGCCGTGCCGCCGTTGGGGCAGCCGTCGACCGTGATGGTCAGCTGGCCGCCGCGGGGAATGACGCTGGGCAGGACGACGATGTTGGACGGGTTGGGAACCCGGCCGGAGTCCGCGACCGCCGCCGGGGCGGCGAGCCCGAGGACGGCGACCGCGACGCCGGCGGCCGCCAGGGCACGTGAATTGCGCATGTGATCCTCCGCGGAAGACGCCCCGGGTCCCGTTCCCGGTCGATCGGCGAGAAAGCGCCTCCCGGAAAGACCCTCAGTTGCCCTGCGCACGCCCGCATTTCGGGAATGGTCCGTACCGGTGAGGCGAACCCCGCGCGGAGAACCGCGAGAGGGGATATCACCGCAGGTCACGGACCGTCAGAAAATCTTCGTCCGGTACCGCCTCGGATGGCGCACCCGGTCGTGCCGGGACCACCCGTTCGCCGCCGCCCCGTCGCCGGTTGCGCGCACGGCATTTAGCGTTTTCATCATGCGCGAGTGGTACGGCGACGGCCGTGTCGAGAGGGGAAGGCGAATGTCTGCTTTCGAGCCGGACGAAGCCGAATGGGAGGCACGGCGGAGAAAGCGCGCCCCGTGGGGCGTGATAGCGCTGGTTCTGCTCACCGGCCTCGCGCTCATCCGGAACGGTTCGGGGGAATTCGACGTGGGCCCGCCGCAGCCGGCCGGCGCGGCCGCCGCCGACGGCCGGGTGCCCGGCACCGTCACGGCCGCGTCGGTGCGGCCGCTGCCGTACGCGGTCCCGGACCGGGTCGTGATCCCGGGGATCCAGGTGGACGCGCCTGTCATTCCGGTGGGGCTGGACGCGGAGGGCTGGGTGGACGCGCCGCCGCCCCAGGACCCCAATCTGGCGGGCTGGTTCACCGGCGCCGTCTCACCGGGCGAGAAGGGCACGGCGGTCGTCGTCGGCCATGTCGACAACGCTCAGGGACCGGCCGTGTTCTACGGGCTCGGGGCGCTGAAGAAGGGGAACCGCGTCGAGATCACCCGCCAGGACGGGAAGACCGCCGTGTTCGAGGTCTACGGCATCGAGGTCTTCGCGAAGAACGACTTCCCCGGCGACCGGGTCTACGCCTCCAAGGGGGCGGCGGAGCTGCGGGTCATCACCTGTGGCGGCGGTTTCTCCAAGCAGAACGGCTACGACGGGAACGTGGTCGTCTTCGCCCGCCTGGCCGAGGTCCGCTGAGCGGTCCCGCGTCCGGGCGGGCGGGGCCCGCTCAGACGTACTGCCGGCGGGGCACGGTGACGTGGTAGCCGGAGTCCAGCAGTTCGGGCAGGTAGGCGCGCAGGGCCCGGACGCTCTGCGAGCGGTCGCCCCCGGCGTCGTGCGAGAGCACCACGGCGCCGGGGGCGGCGCCCTCCTCCACCCGCTCGACGATGGTGCGGGTGCCGGGCTCGGTCCAGTCGAGGGTGTCGACCGTCCAGGCCAGCGGTTCCATGCCCAGCTCGGCGCCGAGCTGGAAGGCGGCGCGGTTCCAGGCGCCGTAGGGTGCGCGGAACCACTCGGGGCGTTCGCCGCAGGCCTGCTCGACGATGTCGCTGGTGCGCTCCATCTCCGAGCGGATCCGGGCGCGCCGCAGCCGGGTGAGCAGGGGGTGGGACCAGGTGTGGTTGCCGACCACGTGTCCCTCGTCGGCCATCCGGGCCAGCAGGTCCCGGTTGTAGGCCGCCATCCCCCCGCACACGAAGAACATCGCCCGCACCTCGTACCGGGCCAGGGTGTCGAGGATGTGCGGGGTGTAGCGGGGGTCGGGGCCGTCGTCGAAGCTCAGCACCATGGTGCGGCCGTGTCCGGGCACGCTCAGCAGCGGTTCGCGCCGTACGGGCGTCCTGCCGCGCGGGGTGTGCGGGGGTCCGTAGCCGGTCAGGGGCCGCAGGCGGTATTCGGAGGGCCTGAGCGGGCGGCGGGCCGCCCGGGCGCCGGCGGCCGGCGGTGGCGGCGTGGGGGCGGCATGGTTCCCGGCGCCCGGCACGAACGCCGCGGCCACACCGGCGGCGCCCAGGGAGACGGCGCCGGCGAGCAGCACCCGGCGCCGGGTGAGCAAGTGATCCTTCTGCATGACTCATCAGTCGCCCCGCGGGGGGCCGACGCACCTCAGCGACACCGGTGCGGCGGCACGATTCCACCCGATCGGCGCAGTGCGGGGTGACGGACCCCGGAGGGCGCGTGAGGGCCGGTGAACCGGACTCCGATAGCCTCGCCGTCGTGACGGAACAGCGGTTCGAACGGGGCACGGACGGCCCGAAGGTGATCGTGGCCGGCGTGGACGGCTCCGACTCCTCGCTGCGCGCGGCGGCGTACGCCTCCGGTCTGGCACGCCGTCAGGGGGCGCTGCTCGCCCTCGTGTACGTGCAGCCGGTGCTGGCCGCGGGAGCGGCGCTCGGCGCGCCGGTGGCCGACACGACCGAGGAGGTGGCCGAGGACCTGGTGGCGCAGGTCCGGGAGGCGATGGAGCGGATCAGGGGCATCTTCGAGATCCGCTGGGAGTTCCACACCTTCCGCGGCGACCCCTACAGCGGACTGGTGAGGGCGGCCGACGACCTGAAGGCGGACGCGGTGGTCGTGGGCGCCTCCGAGCAGGCCGGCCACCGGTTCGTCGGGTCGGTCGCGGTGCGGCTGGTGAAGGCCGGACGGTGGCCGGTGACGGTGGTGCCGTAGTCCCGTGCGGGCGGGCCCGGGTGCGGTTCGCCGTCAGCGGGAGCGGAGGGAGCCGAGGAAGTCCAGCAGGATCTTGTTCAGCTCCTCGGGCCGCTCCAGGTTCGGGTAGTGCGCGGTGCCGTCGACGATCACGGAGCGGCCGTCGCGGACGGTACGGGCGAACCGTTCCGCCTCGGCGATCAGGTCGGGGGCGTCGAGGGCTCCGTTGACGGTGAGGACCGGGACGTCGATCTCCGGGACGCGGGCCCAGGTGCCGGTCATGGGCACGTGGTGGTCCTTCTCGTCCGGGGTGTGCTTGGCGAGGGTGCCCAGGGCCATCCCGCGCAGCCGGCTCAGGATGTCCGGGTCGATGTCGGCGGCGGTGCGGTGCTCGCCGGGCACGTAGCGCAGGAACGCGGTGAGCCAGCCCTCCACGTCGCCCGCGCCCAGGGCCGCGGCCTGCTCGGCCAGCACCTGGCGGACCCAGGGGTCGGTGTACTGGAAGTCGCTGGTGGCCGCACCGCAGGCCACCACGGCGCGCACCAGCTCCGGGTACTCCAGCACCGTGTCGGTGGCGATGGCGCCGCCCATCGACACACCGACGAGCACCGCCGGACCGGTGTCCAGGTGGCGCAGCAGCGCGGCGAGGTCGTCGGCCCAGCGGAACGGCGCGGTGGCGTTGGCCGAGGCGCCGTGGCCGCGGACGTCCGGTGCGATCACCCGGTGACCGGCGGCCAGGGCCGGGATCTGGGCGTCGAAGACCCGGTGGTCGGCGAAGCCGGAGTGCAGCAGGACCACCGGGTCGCCGGAGCCGGTGTCGAGGTAGGCGAGGTCGCCGTCGGCGGAGGGGAAGAAGCGCAGATCCGAAGCACCATTCATGACAACCAAGGTGTCATGTCGACAGGACTTTGGCAACCTAGGTGTCATGATGGCGGGATGAAGGACATCGACGCCCCCCTCCCCCCGGACGAGCTCGGCCGTCGCCTCACCGAGGTGTACGACCTGGTCGGCCCCCTCTACCGGCGCGCCCAGCGCAGCGTGGAGCAGGGACTGACCACCGACGACCTGTCCGTGGGCGTACGTGCCGTGCTGACCCTGCTGCACCGCAACGGGCCGATGACCGTGCCGCAGATGGGCAGGGCACAGGCGATCAGCCGGCAGTTCGTGCAGCGCATGGTGAACGACGCCGCGGCGCAGGACCTGGTGGAGGCCGTCCCGAACCCCGCCCACCGGCGGTCGTCGCTCATCCGTCCGACCGGGCGGGGCTCCGCGGTGATCTCCGCCGTCCTGGAGCGCGAGCACCTGCTCCTGCGGGAGGTCGGCGGTGGCCTCACGGACGCCGAGGTGACGGCCTGTCTGCGGGTGCTGGGCGAACTGCTGACGGCACTCGACCACGTCGACCTCGGCTGACGGTCCTCACTCCCCCATCACGAGCCCGTCCTGCGCGGCGCCCCGGCTGAGCACCACGTTCCGGATCCGGTCGCGCACGGACCGCACCTCGGCGCCCCGGGCGAGCGCCCGGTTGAGGTTGACGACCCGGCCTGCGTCCACGTCGAAGAGCTGCGGGACGAACTCGGCCCGGGTCACCTCCCAGCGCCCGCCGGGGCGCCCCGGCGGGGCGAAGGTGAAGCGGCCCAGGGTGGACTGGTTGCCGCGCGGATCGTGGACGCCCTCGTGGTCGGTCATCTCGCCGGCGATCTGGTCGCCCATGCCGTAGATCACCCAGGTGCCGTTGACCTTCTCGTAGGCCTGCGGGACATGGGCGTGGGTGCCGAGGATCAGGTCGATGTCGGGACGGCCCCCGGTGGCCGAGGCGGTGAGCGAGCGGGCGAGGGCGGTCTGCCGCTCGTCGGGGGCCTCCTGCCATTCGGTGCCCCAGTGCAGGGAGACCACGACGACGTCGGCTCCGGCCTTCCGGGCGGCCCGCGCGTCGGCGACGATCCGCGCCTCGTCGATCAGACCGACGGCCCAGGGCTCGTCCGGCGGCAGCGGGAAGCCGTTGGTGTCGTAGGTGTAGGCGAGGTGGGCGACCCGCGCCGGGCCCGCGCGCAGCACGGTCGCCGTGCCGGCCTCCCGCTCGGTGCGCGCCGAGCCGGCGTGTCGCACACCGGCCCGGTCGAGGGCGTCCAGGGTGCGGCGGATGCCCTCGGCGCCGTCGTCCAGGGAGTGGTTGGAGGCGGTGGAGCAGCCGTCGTAGCCGGTGGCGGCGAGACCGCGGGCCACCTCGGGCGGGGACTTGAAGAGGGGGTAGCCGGTGTAGTCGCCGCCTGCGCCGTACACGGTCTCCATGTGGCACAGCGCCACATCGGCGGAGCCGACGACGGAGCGGATGCCGGAGAGCATCGGCCGGAAGTCGTACCCGGTGCCGCCCGCGTCGAAGCGGGCGCGTTCGATGATCGAGTCGTGGGGCAGCACGTCCCCCGAGGCGACCAGGGTGAAGCCGCGGGGCCCCGTGACGGAAGGGGCCGGACGCCCCGGTTCCGGTGGTCGGTGGTCGCGGGCCTGGCAGGCGGCGCCCGCGGCCAGGACGACGGTCAGGACCAGGGCCACCTGCCGACTGCGTGTGATCATCACTCCACCCCGCTGTAGTCGTATTTATGGATGAACAGATAAGAAGCCGCATCATGCCCATCGCTGTTCCGACACGCCCTTTAGGCCGTCCGGCGTGCGCGAACGGCCTCCCCGACCGTTCGTCGAACCGTTCGTCGACGCGATCGACCGTCCGCCGCACGCTCCTGTGCACGCCCTGTCCCCGCGTCGCGCCGTGCGCTGCCATACGGCCATGACGGCCGGAACCACACTCATGAACGGGACGACCGCCGAGCACGAGCTCGCCGCACTGCAGCGCGAGCACGGCCGGCCCCTCTTCGCGCTGCTGCTCCGGCTCTGCGACGGGGACCGGCAGCGCGCGGAGGATCTGGTCCAGGAGACCCTGGTGCGCGCCTGGCAGCACCCCGAGGCCCTGCGTGCCGAGAACTTCGACTCCGTACGGCCCTGGCTGCTCACCGTGGGACGGCGGCTCGCCATCGACGCGCGACGGGCCCGGCAGGCCCGGCCGGCCGAGGTCGGGGACGCCGTGCTGGAGAACGCCCGGGTGATCTCCGACCACGCCGAGCGGGCCGCGGCCGCGCTCGACGTCCGCGAGGCTGTGAAGACACTCACTCCGGAGCACCGTGAAGTCCTGGTGCTCGTGTACTTCCAGGGGGCGAGTGTGGCGGAAGCGGCGACGGCCCTCGGGATTCCGCCCGGTACCGTGAAGTCCCGCGCGTACTACGCGCTGCGCGCCCTGCGCCGGGTGCTCCCCGGATACGCCTCCGACATGCGGTGAAACCGAAGGCAGAGTCAAACCTTCGCAAAGCGCCTTGCCGACCACCCCGGTTGAGTAATCGGCTGTCCTCATCCGTGTTCCGGACCGGGGGCCCGGGTTCGGGCGACGCGCACGCACCGGAGGAAGGCAGGAAGGGATGCTGCACAGAGGTCGAGAGAACACGGACGGCACCGGCGACGGTGAACTGACCGTCCCCATGGCCTGGTTGTACGCCGAGTACATCGCCGACGAACTGCTGCGCAGCGGCGATCTGATGCCGCCGACGTCCTTCGAGTTCCGCGCGGGCCGGGACGCGCTGGCGCTGACCGTGTTCCTGTCCGACACCGACGGCGAGCTGTCCGGCATCCGGGTGGTCACCCAGCTGGAGACCTGGCTGTCGCTGACCGCGTACGACCAGCCGTGGCAGGAGTGGGTGCAGGGGCGCCTGCGGGAGCTGACCGCGGACGCCGCCGCGGCCGGCCGGGACGCGCCGGATCCGGACCTGGAGCTGGCCCGGGAGGCCTGGCGCTGGCTGCGGGAGACGGAGCTGCTCGCGCCCGACCTGAACGCGGTGCCGGGCGGCGGCGCGGTGACCGGTGAGGACGAGGGACCCGAGGTGTGGACACCGGCGTGGCAGCTCGGGCTGCCGCTCGGCCACCTCGCCATCCACCTTTTCTAGTTTTCTCGCCGATCCGACCAATCCGGGGGCCGGTCCGCTCCGAATCCCTTGGTTACGATTCGGCACGTCGCTTGAGTGATTCGGCTGCCTGGTGCGTACCGGTGGGAGCAAGGAGTAACCCCACCCGCACCCAACGGCACGAGGATTCGGCATGAGGTCCCTGGAGAGGCATCGCGACGTCGGCGCCTACGCGCTCGGCGTGCTGGACGAGGCGGACGCGTTCCGTTTCGAGGACCACCTCATGGAGTGCCCCCAGTGCGCTGTCCAGGTGACCGAATTCGGTCCCGCGGCACGCCAGTTGATGCTGTACCGGAGTTCCACCCCACGGCTGGTGCACCCGCTGGCCAAGCCCGGCCCGAGGATGCTGGACCGGCTGCTGTCCCAGGTGGCGGCCCGCAACCGGGCGGGGCGGCGCCGGCTGCTGCTGGCACTGGCCGCCTCGGTGGTGGTCGCGGTGTCCGCGCCGGCGGTCGCGGTGCTGGCGCGGGACGACGGCGGGAGCGCCGTGAGCGTCGCGGCGACCGACGAGCGGTCCGGGGTGTGGGCCCAGGTGACCACTCAGGACGAGGCCTGGGGCAGCAATGTGGAGATGGAGGTCAAGGACGGTGCCGGCCCCCGCACCTGCCGTCTGGTGGTGGTCGGCCGGGACGGCTCCGAGGAGACGGTGACCAGCTGGAGCGTGCCCCGTCTCGACGCCCGCCCCCACACGGTGCTCGGCGGCTCCGCCATGCACCCCGAGGACATCGCCCGCTACGAGGTGCGTACGGCGGAGGGCGACAGCCTGGTGACGCTGAAGCCCCGGTGAGGCCCCACGCGGGCAGCGCGGTGCGCGGCGCCCTTGAGCCGCCGGCGTCCGCCTTCGCGGGAGAGTGGTTCCGGCATACGTCAGGAGGGCCGTCCGGGGCACCGGCGGTCAGGCCGCTCGGGCACCGCGGCGGGCGCGACGGGGCCGCCCGGCACGGCACCGTCCCACGCTGCCGGCATCGCCCCGCGCCCGGCCGGCTCCCGGTACGGCACGCGCTCCACGCAGTCCTGCCGCTGCGGCACGGCTGCCGCGGGGCCCTCCCGTGCGGACGGTGCTCCCCCGCCGTGCCCGCAGGAGCCCCCGAAACCGCGCCGACGGTACGGCGACCGCGCGTGCTCAGGCCGGGCCGGGATCCTTCGCCACCACGAACTCGCTCCATACGCACTTGCCGCCGCCGCGTGCCTCCACGCCCCACACGTCCGTGAGCGTCTCGATCAGGAGCAGGCCCCGCCCGGAGACGCCCGACTCACCCGCCTCCCGGCGGCGCGGCAGGGCGCTGGAGGAGTCCTCGACCTCCACCCGCACGCGCCGCTCGCTGCCGGTGAGGGCCCTCAGGGTGACGACCGCGGAGCCCTCGGTGTGCATCAGCACGTTGGTGATCATCTCGTCGGCGACCAGCTCTATCTCGTCGGCCCGCTCCCCCGCGCCCCAGGTGCCCACCGCCGTACGGATCATGCGCCGGGTCTCGGCCAGCGCCTCCGGGTCGCCGGGCGTCACCCGCTGCTTGAGCCGGCCGTCGGGCCGCGCGCTGTCCAGGGCGCGGCGGCGCAGCAGGAGCAGCGCCACGTCGTCGCCGCCGCCGCGTTCCCCGGCCACGTCGATGAGCCGGTCGGCGAGGTCGCGTACGTCGTCGGGGCCGACGGCGACCAGCGCCGAGAGGGTCTCCATGCCCTCGTCGAGGTCGGCGCCGGGCTGCTCGACCAGACCGTCGGTGCACAGCAGCAGGGTGTCGCCGGGATCGAGCTCCATCGTGCCGACCGGGTAGTCGAGCTGTCCGAACTCCGCGGACAGGCCGAGCGGCAGCCCGCCGGGGACGGGGACGCGCCGGCAGGAGCCGTCGGTGCGGCGCACCAGCGGGTCGAGGTGACCGGCCCGGACCACCTGGAGCACGCCGGTGGACAGGTCGGCCTCGGCGTAGAGACAGGTCGCGGAGCGGTCGGTGTCGAGCTCGTCCAGGAAGACG
Organism: Streptomyces sp. NPDC059787; assembly: GCF_042732315.1. Classification (NCBI taxonomy): domain Bacteria; kingdom Bacillati; phylum Actinomycetota; class Actinomycetes; order Kitasatosporales; family Streptomycetaceae; genus Streptomyces; species Streptomyces sp. NPDC059787. The sequence goes on along the minus strand of NZ_JBHWHX010000009.1, from coordinate 190,980 downwards.
GAGGCGCGGGCCATCACGGTGGCCGGCGGGTGGCCCTCGGCCGCGTAGGCGCGCAGCACGATCCGCAGCTGGCCCATGACGGCGGCGGCGTGCGTGTCGTGGCCCTGGACGTCGCCGATGACGGCGCCCACCCGGCCTCCCGGCAGCGGGATCAGGTCGTACCAGTCGCCGCCGATGTCCCGGCCGAGGGAGCCGCCGATGGAGGCGGCGCGGTAGCGCACGGCGAGGTCGGCGCCGGGCACGCTGGGGATGGTGCGCGGCAGCATGGCCTGCTGCAGCCCCTGGGCGAGGTCCATCTCCTGCTCGTAGAACATCGCGCGCTGCAGGCTCTGGGAGATGCTGCTGCCCAGGGCGACGAGGATGTTGCGCTCCTCGGCGGTGAAGCCGCGCCGGTCGCTGTAGAGCAGCCCCATCGCGCCGATGGGACGGGCCTGGACGATCAGCGGCAGATAGGCCGCCGAGGTGATCTTCAGCCCGGTGATGCCCTGCCACAGCCCCGGATAGCGTTCGGCGAACTCCTCCGGTGACTCGATGAAGCGCGGGCTGAGGGTGCGCACCGCCTCGCTCATCGGGTACGGCTCCTCGATCCCGGTGACATCGGTGCCCGGTACGAAGCTGCCCGCGGGGCCCTCCGCGATGAGCCGGATCCTGCCCGCCTCGACCAGACCCATCACGAGGCTGGTCGCACCCAGATGGGTGAGGCCGTGGGTGTCCTTGAGGACGTCGATGACGTCCTGCACGGTGCGGGCGTGGGCGAGGGCGGCGGTGGTGAGCTGGACGACGTTGGTCTGCCGGCGGCGGATGTCCTCCTGGAGCGCCTGATCGCGCCGGGCCTCGGTGTCGCGGAGCTCCTGGGTGGCGTCCCGGACGATGCCGATGATGCGGCGGGGCCGACCGGACTCGTCCCGGCGGATGTAGCCCTGGGTGTGGGTCCAGCGCAGGGAGCCGTCGCGGCAGCGGACGCGGAAGTAGGCGCCGTAGTTCTCGCTGCCGGCCTTCAGCGCCTGCGACACGACGGTGTCCAGGCGCCGGGCCTCGCCGGGCGGGACCCGGCTGCCCAGGGTCTCGGGGCGATCGTCGTACTCGTCGGGGCGCAGGTCGAAGATCTCGTGCGCCTGGGCGTCCATCTGCATCACCCCGGCGTCCAGGTCCCAGTCGAAACCGCCCATGCGGTTGAGCGCCAGGATCGGATCCGGGTGGTCCGGCCAGTCGTCCGGGAGAGGCAGGGGGCTCGCTCCCCGATCAGCCATGGGCCCACCTTGCCAGGGTTCACGCGATTCTTCGACCGCTGGGCGCCGTCCGCGCGCGGGTTGCGCGGTCCGCGCGGTGGTATACGGAGAGTCACAGAGGTGTCGGCGGGACGGGGCAGGAGGGAGCGTACGGCCGTGGAGTGGTTCACCGCGTCCGAGTACTGGACGGGCCGGCTGGTCTTCCAGCGGGCGCTGGCCGGGCTGTATCTGGTCGCGTTCCTGACGGCGGCGCTGCAGTTCCGCGCGCTGATCGGGGAGCGCGGCATGCTGCCGGTGCCGCGTTTCGTGGAGCGGGTGCCGTTCAGGAGGTCGCCGAGCCTGTTCCACTGGCACTACTCGGACCGGTTCTTCGCCGTGTGCGCCTGGGCGGGCTGCGCGGTGTCGGCGGCGCTGCTGGCGGGGCTGGACTCGCTGCTTCCGCTGTGGGGCGGGATGCTGCTGTGGCTGGTGCCGTGGGCGCTGTACCTGTCGGTCGTCAATGTCGGGCAGACCTGGTACTCGTTCGGCTGGGAGTCGCTGCTCCTCGAGGTCGGGTTCCTCGCCGTCTTCCTCGGCAACGACGAGGTGGCGCCGCCGGTCGTGGTGCTGTTCCTGCTGCGGTGGATCCTGTTCCGGGTGGAGTTCGGCGCGGGGCTGATCAAGATGCGCGGCGACGAGTGCTGGCGGAAGCTGACCTGCCTGGACCACCATCACGAGACCCAGCCGATGCCGGGGCCGCTGAGCTGGTTCTTCCACCATCTGCCGAAGCCGCTGCACCGCGTCGAGGTGGCCGCGAACCACGTCACCCAGCTCGTCGTGCCGTTCCTGCTGTTCGCCCCGCAGCCGGTCGCCACGGCCGCCGCGTCGCTGATGATCGTCACCCAGCTCTGGCTGGTGCTGTCCGGCAACTTCGCGTGGCTGAACTGGATCACGATCGTGCTGGCCCTGCCCGCGGTCGCGTTCCCCGCCGATCCGCCCGCGGTGCCCGACGCGCCGCTGTGGTACGTGGTCGTCGTCCTCGCGGTGTGCGCGCTGCTGCTCGGCCTCGGCTACCGGCCGGTGCGCAACATGCTCTCCCGCCGTCAGGTGATGAACCGCTCCTTCGACCCGCTGCACCTGGTCAACACCTACGGGGCGTTCGGCAGCGTCAGCCGGATCCGGTACGAGGTGGTCGTGGAGGGGACGGCGGACGAGGTGCCCCGGAAGGACGCCTGCTGGCGGGAGTACGAGTTCAAGGGAAAGCCGGGTGATCCGCGGCGCTGGCCGCGGCAGTTCGCGCCGTACCATCTGCGGCTCGACTGGCTGATGTGGTTCGCCGCGCTGTCGCCCGCGTACGCGGGTCCGTGGTTCGGCACGCTGGTGGAGCGGCTGCTGGAGGGCGACCGGGACACGCTGAGGCTGCTGCGCCGCTCCCCGTTCCCCGCGGACGCGCCGCCCCGGCACATCCGCGCCCGCCTCTTCCGCTACCGCTACACGACGTGGCGGGAGCTGCGGGAGACGGGCGCGTGCTGGGAGCGGACGTACGTGCGGGAGTTCCTGCCCCCGACCCGGCTGACGGGGCCGGCTCAGAGGCCGTAGACGCGGGTGGCGGTGGTCTCGAAGAGCTGACGGCGTGCGGTGGCGTCGAGGCCCCCGGTCAGCTCCCGTGCGGTGGCGAGGACGTCGCCGTACGCCGCCGCGAGGGTGCAGACCGGCCAGTCCGAGCCGAACATCAGCCGGCCGGGGCCGAAGGCGTCCAGCACGACGTCGGCGTACGGGCGCAGGTCGTCGACGGTCCAGGAGGCCCGGTCGGCCTCGGTGACCAGGCCGGAGAGCTTGCACACCGTGTTGGGCAGTGCGGCCAGGGCGCGGACGCCGGACGCCCAGGGTTCGAGCGCGCCCGAGGCGATGGGCGGCTTGCCCAGGTGGTCCAGGACGAAGGTGAGCCGGGGCAGCGACCCGGCCGCCGCCGCACAGGCCGGCAGTTGACGGGGCAGGACGACCAGGTCGTAGACCAGGCCCGCGTCGGCGACGGCGGCGAGTCCGCGCCGTACGTCCGGGCGCAGCAGCCATTCGGGGTCGGGTTCGCCCTGGACCTGGTGGCGGATGCCCTTCAGATACCGTCCGCCGGGCAGTTCCCGCAGGCGGGCCAGCTCGTCGGCGATGTCGGGGCGGGTGAGGTCGGTCCAGCCGACGACCCCGGCGACCGGCTCGTGGGCCTCGGCGAGCGCCAGCAGTTCGGGGGTCTCCTCGGGGACTGTGACGGTCTGCACCAGGACGGTACGGCCGACACCGGCCGCGCTCGTCTCGGGTGCGAGGTCGGCCAGAGTGAAGTTCCGCCGCAGCGGGCGGAGTTCGGGGCCGGTGATCCAGTCCTGGTCGCGGACGGTGAGGTCCCAGACGTGGTGGTGCGCGTCGACGGTCACGACGGCTCCCCCTCGGGCGGCAGCAAGCCGGTGTCGCGCAGTTCCTGCCAGAGGGCGGCGGGTACCGGTGCGGCGAACTGGTCGGCGCAGTCGTGGACTTCGGCGGCCGAGCGGGCGCCGACCAGTACGCTCGCGACCGCCGGATGGGCGGCGCAGAACGCCAGGGCGGCGGCGCGCAGGGTGGTGCCGTGCCGTTCGGCGGCCTCCTTCAGCCGCAGGGCACGGTCCAGCAGTCCGGCGGGCGCGCGGGTGTAGTTGTACGTCGCGCCCGGCCTCGGGTCCGCGAGGAGCCCGGAGTTGAAGGCACCGCCGATGACGACCGATCTGCCGTGTTCCCGGGCGGCGGGCAGCAGGCCGGTCAGGGCGCTCTGGTCGAGCAGGGTGTGGCGGCCGGCGCACAGGACGACGTCGACGTCGGTGTCGCGGACGAAGCGGGTGAGCATCGCGGTCTGGTTCATGCCGGCGCCGATCGCCCCGACGACACCCTCCGAGCGGAGCCGCTCCAGGGCCGGGTAGCCCTCGCGGAAGGCCTGTTCGGCGTGGTCGTCGGGGTCGTGGAGGTAGACGACGTCGACACGGTCCAGGCCGAGGCGTTCCAGGCTCGCCTCCAGGGTGCGGCGTACGCCGTCGGCGCTGAAGTCCCAGACGCGGCGGTGGGTGGCGGGGACGGCGAAGCCGTGGGCGAGGTCGTCGCCGCCGGTGTGCGCGACGGGTTCGAGGCGGCGGCCCACCTTCGTGGACACCGTGTACGCGTCGCGCGGGTGCTCCCGCAGGGCCGCGCCGAGGCGGCGTTCGGCCAGGCCGAGGCCGTAGTGCGGGGCGGTGTCGAAGTAACGGATGCCGCGCTGCCAGGCGGCCCGCACCGTCTCGTGCGCCGCCTCCTCGTCGACCTCGGTGTACAGGTTGCCGATGCCGGAGGCGCCGAAGGCCAGGGCGGTGACCTCGACCCGGCTGCGGCCGAGCCGGCGGGGGTTCACCGGCTCTCCGGGCGCAGCCGCAGTCCCTGCATGCCGCCGTCGACCGCGAGGGCCGTGCCGGTGGTGGCGCCGGACAGCGGGCTCGCCAGGTGGGCGACGGCACCGGCGACCTCGGCGGCCGAGACCAGGCGGCCGGCGGGCTGGCGGGCCTCCAGGGCGGCGCGTTCGGCGGCCGGGTCGTCGGCCGCGTCCAGCAGCCGGCCGACCCAGGGGGTGTCGACGGTGCCCGGGTTGACGCAGTTGACGCGGATGCCCTCGCGGACGTGGTCGGCGGCCATGGCGAGGGTGAGGGAGTACACGGCGCCCTTGGTGGCGCTGTACAGGGCCCGCTGGGGCAGGCCCGCGGTGGCGGCGATGGAGCAGGTGTTGACGATCGCCGCGTGCGCGGAGGCGCGCAGGTGCGGCAGGCAGGCGCGGGCGGTGCGGACCATGCCGAGGACGTTGACGTCGAAGACGCGGTGCCATTCCTCGTCGGAGTTGGTCTCCACGGTGCCCCGGGCGCCGATGCCGGCGTTGTTGATCAGTACGTCGAGGCCGCCCAGGCCGTCGACGGCGGCGGCCACCGCCGCGCGCACCGAGGCGTCGTCGGTGACGTCGGCACGGTGTCCGGTGAGGGGCTCGCCGACCGTCGACGGGTCGAGATCGAGGACGGCCACCCGGGCGCCGCGCTCGGCGAGGAGTTCCGCCGTGGCCCGGCCGATGCCGGAGGCACCGCCGGTCACCAGGGCCGTCAGTCCCTCGAAGTCGTTCATGCGGCCTGCTCCTTGTCCTGGTCCTTGTTCTTCTGTGTGTCCGGGTCGGCGGCCCAGAAGCCGCCGTCGGGATAGGTGTAGCGCGCCAGGGACTCCGGTCGCACGGCGGCGGAGAAGCCCGGCGCGAGGGGTGCCGCGTAGTGGCCGTCGCGGATCACCACCGGGTCGAGGAAGTGGTCGTGCAGATGGTCGACGTACTCGATGACCCGGTCCTCGGTGGTGCCGGTGAGGGCCACGTAGTCGAACATCGAGAGGTGCTGGACGAGTTCGCACAGGCCGACCCCGCCGGCGTGCGGGCACACGGGGACGCCGTACTTGGCGGCGAGCAGCAGGATCGCCAGGTTCTCGGGGACCCCGCCGACGCGGGCCGCGTCGATCTGGACGATGTCGACGGCGCCTGCCTGGAGGAGCTGCTTGAAGACGATCCTGTTCTGCGCGTGCTCGCCGGTGGCCACCTTCACCGGGGCGACGGCGCGGCGGATCGCCGCGTGGCCGAGGATGTCGTCGGGGCTGGTGGGTTCCTCGATCCAGTACGGGTCGAATGCGGCGAGGGCCTTGGTCCAGCGGATCGCCTCGTCCACGTCCCAGCGCTGGTTGGCGTCGACCGCGATGCGCACGTCCGGCCCGACGGCCGCGCGGGCGACCCGGCAGCGCCTCAGGTCGTCGTCGAGGTCGGCGCCGACCTTGAGCTTGATCTGGCGGAAGCCGTCGGCGACCGCCTGGGTGGCGAGCCGGGTGAGTTTCCCGTCGTCGTAGCCGAGCCAGCCGGGCGAGGTGGTGTAGGCGGGGTAGCCGCGCTCCAGCAGCAGGGCGGTGCGCTCCTCGGCGCCCTCCCGGCCGCGGCGCAGGAGGGCGAGGGCCTCTTCGGGGGTGAGGGCGTCGGTGAGGTAGCGGAAGTCGATCTGGCGGACCAGCCAGACGGGGTCGGCCTCGGCGAGCAGCCGCCACAGCGGTTTGTCCGCGCGTTTGGCGGCCAGGTCCCAGAGGGCGTTGACGACGGCTCCGATCGCCATGTGCATCACGCCCTTCTCGGGTCCGAGCCAGCGCAGCTGGCTGTCACCGGTCAGGTCGCGGTTCAGGAGGGAGGGGTCGGCGCAGAGTTCGTCGGCGGACCGTCCGACGAGATGGCCGCGGAGTGCTTCGATCGCGGCGACCTGGACGTCGTTGCCCCGCCCGATGGTGAAGGCGAACCCGTGCCCCTCGTGTCCGTCGGCGGCGTCGGTGCGCAGCACGACGTAGGCCGCCGAGTAGTCGGGGTCGGGGTTCATCGCGTCGGAGCCGTCGAGTTCGCGCGAGGTGGGGAACCGGACGTCGTAGGTGTCGACGGCGGTGATGCGGGCGGGTCGCGGGGGCACGGAGGGCCTTTCGATGGGGGACGGAATCGCATATTTATCAGACCACTTGCCGATGAGAACACCCTTCTGGCGCGCCGGATCCGCCATCTGACCGGATTTGGTCCGACCACTTCCGTCGTTAGACTGCGGCGCATCCGGTGAGTGGAGGAGTGGCGTGGAGGAGACGGCCCCGCAGAAGGGCACGGTGACGCAGCGCGCCATCGAACGGATCACGGCGATGATCCGCGAGGGTGAACTGGAGCCCGGCGAGCGGCTGCCCACCGAGCGGGAGCTCGCCGCCCGGCTGGGCATCTCCCGCAGTTCGATGCGGGAGGCGATCCGCGCGCTCACGGTGCTGGGGGTGGTCGAGGCCCGGCACGGCTCGGGCATCTACGTCACCCGGCTGGAGGCCGGGGACCTGCTGGAGACGTTCGGGGTGGTGGCTGACCTGTCCCGGGGGCGGCAACTGGTCGAACTGCTGGAGGTGCGCCGCGTCCTGGAGTCGCACGCGACCGCCCTGGCCGCCGCCCGGATCACCCCGGACCGGCTGGCCGAGGTCGAGAAGCACCTGACGGCGATGAACGCCACCGACGACCCGGAGGAGATCCTCGCCCACGACCTGGCCTTCCACCGCGAGATCGCGGCGGCCGCCGGCAACGGGACGACGGCCGCGATCCTGGAGGGCCTGTCCTCGCGCACCTTCCGGGCCCGGGTCCGGCGCGGGTACCAGGAGGAGGGCGCCTTCGCCCGCACCCGGCGCGAACACGCCGCGATCCACCGCGCCCTGGCCGCCCGCGACCCGGAGGCGGCGCGGGCGGCGGCGGCCGCGCACGTGGGCGCGGTGGAGGAGTGGCTGCGCGCCCGGCTGGAGGACTGAGCCGGTCAGGCCCGCTTCAGCCGCAGCGTCATCAGCTGGAAGGGGCGCAGGCGTACGGTGATCCGGTCGCCGTCGAGCGGGGGCGCCTGGGTGTCCTTCAGCGGGCGTTCCAGCAGGTCGGTCACCTCGACGCCGGTGGCGGTGAAGCCGGTGGTGAGCGTGGCGCGGGCGCGGGCGCCGTGGGCCTCGTGGAAGCGGACGACGACGTCACCGCTGCCGTCGTCGGCCAGCTTGACCGCCGTGACCACGACCGCGTCCCGGTCGGCCGTCACCAGCGGGGCGACCTCGCCGGCCCCGGTGAGCCGTCGCTCGGGCAGATTGATCCGCCAGCCCTCGCGCACCGCGTCGCCGATGGACGCGCCCGGCACCAGCGCGTGCCGGAAGCGGTGCACGCCCTGGTCGGTCTCGGGGTCGGGGAAGCGCGGGGCGCGCAGCAGGGAGACGCGCACCGTGGTGGTCGTACCGCCGTCGCCGTCGGTGCGGACCGTACGGCTCACGTCGTGGCCGTACGTCGAGTCGTTGACGACCGCCACGCCCCAGTCCGGTTCCTGCAGGTGGACGAAGCGGTGGTTGCACGCCTCGAACTTGGCGGCCTCCCAGGAGGTGTTGGTGTGGGTGGGCCGGAAGAAGTGCCCGAACTGCGTCTCGGACGCGTACCGTTCGGCGTGCAGGTCGAGCGGGAAGGCGAGCTTGAGGAACTTCTCCGTCTCGTGCCAGTCGACCTCGGTGTCCACCACGAGCCGCCGCTCCCCCGGCGGCAGCGTCAGCACCTGCGTGACCCGTGAGTCGCCGAAGGAGCGGACGATCCGCACCGAGGCGCCGTCCTGACCGGCGGCGACCTCGTCCACGTCGGTCAGGTCGACGACCGTGTTGCGGTAGAACTCGTCGACGTCCCAGGCGTCCCACATGTTCGGGAAGTCCGGGTGGAGTTGGAGGAGGTTGCCGGCCCGGCCGGGGGCGATGGTCTCGCGGTCGGCGTCGATGTCATGGGCGGAGACCACCAGGCCCCGGGCGTCGGTCTCCACCCGCAGCAGGCCGTTGTCGAGGACGTGACCGCCGCCGGGGCGCGCGTCGAGCGTCGTACGGCCCTCGACGACCGCCGGCCCCGCACCGCCCGCCCGGACCCCCGCGCGGGTGTGCGGGGCGGCGTTGAAGACCAGCGGGAGTGTTCCCTCGCCGGCCAGGGCGCGCTGGGCGGAGCCGATGACGCCGTTCAGCTCGGCGGCGGTCCGGGCGTAGGTGGCGCGGGCCTCGCGGTGCACCCAGGCGATGGAGGAGCCGGGCAGGATGTCGTGGAACTGGTGCAGCAGCACCGTCTTCCAGATCCGGTCCAGCTCCTCGTAGGGATAGGCGAATCCGGTGCGCACGGCGGCCGTGGCCGCCCACAGTTCGGCCTCGCGCAGCAGGTGCTCGCTGCGGCGGTTGCCCTGTTTGGTGCCGGCCTGGCTGGTGAGGGTGGCCCGGTGCAGTTCGAGGTACAGCTCGCCCACCCAGACGGGTGGTTCGGGGTACTCGGCCTCGGCCTTCGCGAAGAACGCGGACGGTGTCTCCCAGGTCACCGTCGCCGAACCCTCCAGGTCCCGCAGCCGGGCCGCCTTGGCGACCATCTCGCGGGTGGTGCCGCCGCCCCCGTCGCCCCATCCGGTGGGCGCGAGGGAGTGGCGGGCGACGCCCTTGTCCTTGAAGTTGCGGACGGCGTGGGCGATCTCGGCGCCTCTCATGGAGCAGTTGTAGGTGTCGACGGGCGGGAAGTGGGTGAGGATCCGGGTGCCGTCGACGCCCTCCCAGCGGAAGGTGTGGTGCGGGAAGCCGTTCGTCCGCGACCAGGAGATCTTCTGCGTCAGCAGGTACTCGGAGCCCGCCGCCTTGATGATCTGCGGCAGTCCGGCGGCGAAACCGAAGGTGTCCGGCAGCCACGCCTCGTCGTTCTCGACGCCGAACTCGTCGAGGAAGAACCGCTTGCCGTGCACGAACTGCCGGGCCATCGCCTCCGATCCGGGCATGTTGGTGTCCGACTCCACCCACATGCCGCCGGCCGGCACGAACCGCCCGTCGGCCACCGCCTTCTTCACCCGCGCCCACACCTCGGGCCGGTGCTCCTTCACCCACGCCCACTGCTGGGCCTGCGACATGGCGAACACGAACTCGGGCTCGTCGTCCAGCAGGGCCGTCATGCTGGCCGCCGTACGGGCGACCTTGCGCACGGTCTCGCGCAGCGGCCACAGCCACGCCGAGTCGATGTGTGCGTGGCCGACGGCGCTGACGCGGTGGGCGGAGGGGACGGCGGGGGCGGACAGCACCTCGGTGAGGCGCGCACGGGCCCGCTCCGCCGTGCCACCCACGTCCTGGAGGTCGACGGCGTCCAGCGCCCGGTCCACCGCCCGCAGGATCTCCCAGCGGCGGGGCGAGTCGACCGGGAGCTCGGCCATCAGCTCGCCGAGCACCTCGAGGTCGATCACCAGCTGCCACACGTTCTCGTCGAACACGGCGAGATCCATGCGGGCGAGGGTGTACTGCGGTGCGCTGCCCGCGGTCTCCTTGTCGCCGAGCGGGGTGGGCCGGAAGGGGTGGTGGCCCAGGACGACGGGGTTGGAGGCGGCCTCGATGTGCAGGCGCACCTCCTCCCCGCCCTCGGCGGGCGCGCCGACGCGCACCCACTGGTTGCGGGGGTTGAGGCCCTTCACGGGGGTGCCGTCGGGCCGGTAGACCAGGCCTTCGCACTGGAAGCCGGGCATGTTCTCGTCGAAGCCGAGGTCGAGAACCGCCTCCACGGTCCGCCCCGCCCAGGCCTCGGGCACGGTCCCGGTGGCCCGGAACCAGCTGGTGCCCCAGGGCGCGCCCCAGCGGGTGCCCACCTCGACGGGCTCGGGTTCGGCCGCGAGGCCCTCGGCGACGGGGACGGGCTCGCCCGGGGCGTGCCACACCGCGACCTCGAGGGGCACGGACTCGGGGTACACGGCGGGGCGGAGGCGCTCGTCGAGGACGCGTTCGAGGCGGGCTTCGACCAGGGGGCGGTCGTCATGCATGCGGGGCGCTCCATGGGTGAGGACGGGTGGTCACCAGGGGTACGGATCCCCCGGCGCGCGCCCGTTCGAACCAGGCCGCCGTTCAGTGGGCGGTGCCGTGCCCGTCCGGGGCGCCGGCCCGCGCCTGGGCCTCCAGCCGGCGCTTGGCGTCGCTCCAGTCGACCGGCAGCCCGCTGACGGGCACCTCCCAGAAGGTGAACGTCGAGTCGCTCATCGTCTCGCGCACGCCGGTCATGACGCTCTTGTGCGGTTCGGTCCGGGCGTAGGTGTAGAGCGCCTCCCGGCTCTCCCACGCGGACAGCGTGTAGAAGACCCTGCCGAACGGCCGGGCCTCCAGGGAGGCGCCGAGGGCGCCGGGTGCCTTGCGGACCTGGCCCCAGGCGGAGAGGGACTTCCGGAAGAAGCGCGGGACGTCCTTCAGTGACCGCACCTCGAAGCGGGAGGCCATGACGAAGGCGTGGGTGGTGTCGGGGCCCACCGGGTGCGGCGTGACCCAGGGAAGAGTAGGCACGGTAGTCTCGCCTCCATAGTTGGGTAGTGGCACTATCCATATTAGACAGTTCCACTACCCAATGCCAAAGGGAGAATGGGAAAGCACGTGAGAATCTCGGAACTCAGCCGCCGCAGCGGGGTGTCCAACGCGACGATCAAGTACTACCTGCGCGAAGGGCTGCTGCCGCCCGGCCGGGCGACCGCGGCGACCCAGGCCGAGTACGACGAGACCCATCTCAGAAGACTCCGCCTGATCCGCGCGCTGACGGGGGTGCGGGGCCTGTCCGTCGCCTCGGCCAAGCAGGTCCTGGACGCCATGACCGAACACCGGGCCGACACGCACGAGCTGCTCGGCATCGCCTTCGGCATCCGGCCGGCCGACAGCGGCACGCCGGCCGAGGGCGAGGAGGAGGGCGAGGCCCTGGCCGAGGCGAATCCCGAGGCCGCCGCCCTGGTCGACGCGATGGGCTGGTCGGTCTCCGCGCGGAACCCGGCCCGGCGGATCATCGACGAGACGCTGCGGACCCTGCGCTCACTGGACGTCGAGTACGACTGGGAGGCGCTCCTCCCCTACGCCGAGCTCGCGGAACGGACGGCCCGGTACGACCTCGACCGCCTGGAGACGGTCACGGACCCGCTGGAGAAGGCCGAGCGGGCGGTGCTGCTGACGTTCCTCCTGGAACCGGCGCTGATGGCCCTGCGCCGGCTCGCCCAGGAGAACGAGTCGACCGTGCGCCACGGCGGGGACGGGCACAACCCGGCCTGACCGCGACGGCATTGCGGTGATCGATCGCGAGGGTCTAGGGTCGGCCGGGTGACTGCCGGGTCGGCCGTGGGCCATTCACGTGAGGCGCTCCCGGCCTCGGTGTGAGGCCGGTGCGGGGCGCGCCCCCGCTCGCGCGCGCCCGTGGCCCGCCCCTTCTCCGCGTGTTCCCTCCCACCACGGAAACCGACACCGGAGACGAATCCAGCCATGTCCGCAGTACAGCACGTCCAGTTGAACCACACCGCCGTCTACGCCAGCGACCGCCGGCACTCCGCCGAGTTCCTCGCCGGAATACTGGGACTGGAGGTCGGCGTCCCGTTCGGCCCGTTCCTGCCGGTCGACCTGGGCAACGGCGTGACCCTCGACTACTACGAGAAGCGGGACGAGCCGGTCCAGGGCCAGCACTACGCGTTCCTGGTGCCCGAGGAGCGGTTCGATGCCATGATCGCGCGCCTGGAGGCGGCCGGGGTCACCTACTACGCGGACCCGAGCCACACCGAGCCGGGCAGGGTCAACGACCTCTTCGGCGGACGCGGCGCCTACTTCGACGACCCGGACGGCCACAACATGGAGATCATGACCCGGCCCTACGCCCGGCCGTAGCCACGGGGCGCGCCCGCCCGCACGTGCCGTCAGTCGACGCTGGGCAGGATGTGGGGCTCGGCGAGGTCGTCCTCGTAGCCCGCGAGGCGAATCGGGGCCGAACGGGCCCACACGTCGAGACTGCCGAGCTCTCCCGGCCGGCGGGCGGCGCGCTCCGTGTACTCCTTGGGGCGCTGATCGCTCTTCGTCTGCTCCGGTGTCACCGCGCACTCCTTATGTGTCGGTCACCCTCGGGACGTACTGCGTCGGCCCTGTGCCTGGCGTCCGACGTCCGCTCGGGTCTGAATGAAAACCGTTCGGACGCGGTGGCGCCGGCGACTCGAGGGAGAGCAGGCCGTTGTGAACCGGCTGGTCCCATGACGGACCGTGGGTGCGGGTAGAACCCTGAACTGCTGTCCGTCCGGAACAGAGTAACCAAATGAGCGGCCCCCCGCTCGATGGGGCTCAAAACCGACGGTAACAATCCCGCGTCGGACGGTACTCAATGGATCGGAATATGCTCCTATTTCCGGATCGACGCGACTGGTCGCGGCCACCCGTTCGAAGTACATCGGCGTCGGCGTTTTCGACCGGGCCGCGCGTCCGGGGGCGCAGTTCAGGTCCCGTCGGCCGGTACGCGGCACGGTCCGCTGCCGCGCGGCGACGGCCCGCTCCCGGGAGGGCCGGCGCACGGAGCCGCGCACCGCCGCGCCACGGCCGGGCGAACCAGGGGTACGGGCCGGCCGCGCGGCGGACGAGGAGGCCCGCACCGTCTGCTTCGGCGCCGGTGTCCTGGAGCTGCCGGCGGCGCACAGCTCCCTGCCGGGCACGGCCGGCCGCCCTCACCACCGGCCGGGCGCGTAGTCCTTCATGAAGACGCCGTACAGGTCCTCGCCCGCCTCGCCGCGCACGATCGGGTCGTAGACGCGGGCCGCGCCGTCGACCAGGTCGAGCGGGGCGTGGAAACCGGCGTCGGCGAGGCGCAGCTTGTCGAAGTGGGGGCGCTCGTCGGTGATCCAGCCGGTGTCGACCGAGGTCATCAGGATGCGGTCGGCGTCGAACATCTCCTGCGCGCTGGTCCGCGTCACCATGTTCATGGCCGCCTTGGCCGCGTTGGTGTTGGGGTGTCCCGCACCCTTGTAGCCGCGGTCGAACACGCCTTCCATCGCGGAGACGTTGACGACGTACGCGCGTCCCGCGGACGCCCGGCGCGCGGCCTCGGCCATCGCCGGACGCAACTTGCTGATCAGGATGAACGGCGCCGTGTAGTTGCACAGCTGGGTCTCCAGCAGCTCCACCGGGGAGATCTGCTCGATGGTCTGGACCCAGGTGTTGGTGTCGACGACGTCGGGGAGCAGGCCGCCCGCGTCGATGGCGGTGCCCTCACGGTGCCGGACCACGCTGGCGTTGCCCGCGACCAGGGCGAGGTCGGCCACCTTCTGCGCCTCGAGTCCGCTGACGCCGACGGGCAGCGCGGTCAGTCCGTCGACCGCGCCGGAGTTGAAGGCGCCGATGACATGGTGGGCGGGCAGCTCACCGGCCGGCAGCGGGGCGCCCTCGCCCTCGACGAGCGCGGCGTACGCGGACGGCAGCCGGCGTACGGTCTGGGTGGCGTTGTTGATCAGGATGTCGAGCGGGCCCTGCTCGGCGACCCGGTCGGCCAGGGCGACGGCCTGGGCGGGGTCGCGCAGGTCGATGCCGACGACCTCCAGGCGGTGCATCCACTCCGCGGAGTCGTCCATGGCCTTGAAACGGCGGATGGCGTCCTTGGGGAAGCGCGTGGTGATCGTGGTGTGGGCGCCGTCGCGCAGCAGCCGCAGCGCGATGTACATGCCGATCTTGGCGCGTCCGCCGGTGAGCAGCGCGCGCTTGCCGGTGAGGTCGGCGCGGGCGTCGCGCCGGGCGCGGTTCTCGGCGGCGCAGTTCTGGCAGAGCTGGTGGTAGAAGTAGTCGACCTCGGTGTAGCGGGTCTTGCAGGTGTAGCAGGAGCGGGGACGCTGGAGTATCCCCGCGATCCTGCCGGGCTCGACGCGGGAGGAGGGCAGGATGCCCTCGGTCTCGTCGTCGATGCGCTCGGCGGAGCCGGTGGCGGTGGCCTCGGTGACGGCCTTGTCGTGGGCGGTCTTGGCGGCCCGGCGCTCCTGGCGGCGGCGCTGCTTGACCGTGCGGTAGATGTGCGAGGTGGCCCGGCGGACCAGGATCGCGTCCGGGTGGTCGACGTCGAGTTCGTCGAGTTCCCGCAGCACGTCGAGGCAGACGGCCAGCCGCTCCGGGTCGATGCCGGGCCCGTGTGCCACCGCGTCCATGGCCTCGGGGCCGTCCTGTGTCACCGTCATCGCCGCTGCCGTTTCCCGCTCTGCTTCTCGCGGCGCTCCGTTCGCGCACGCTGTCGAACGGGGGATTTTACGGAGCGCCGGGCCGCAGCGCCAAACCGGATACGTCAGCGATCGCAGACGGCGGTCAGCGTCGTCACCTCCTCGGTCAGCGCGCGGGCCAGCCGGTCGAGGTCCGGGACGGCCGCGCCGTCGGCGACCAGCCCGTAGTGGACGCGTCCGCGGTAGGTGGAGACCGCGACCGCGAGGGAGTGGCCGGGGGCCAGTGGCGCGAGCGGGAAGACGGCGCCGAGCGGGTCGCCGCCGAGCCGCAGACCGAAGCCGGGCAGCGGCACGCTGGTGACCAGGACGTCGAACCAGAGCCGGGCCGCCTGGCCGAGCAGCGGTCCGCCGAGCCGGTGGCCGAGCGGCGGCACGTGCTCGGCGAGCAGGGCGACGGCGCCCGCACCCCGGTGCGGACCGGCGTCCTTGTTGCGGTCCATGGCGGTACGCACCAGCGCGAGCCGGACGAGCGGGTCCCGCTGGTCGACGGGGAGCTGTATCAGGTACCCGGAGAGCCGGTTGCCCTGTGGGTGGGCGGTGCGCGGCCGGCGCCGGGAGACGGGGACGAGTGCGCGGGGCGCGACGTCCTCGCTGCCGTCGCCGCGCTCGTCGAGCCAGCGGCGCAGGGCGCCCGCGACGACCGCGATCAGTACGTCGTTGACGGTGCCGCCGGCGCTCTTGCGGATCCGGTGCACGTCGTCGAGGTCGACGACCGCGCCGGCGGTGCGGCGGGTGCCGCTGGGCGCGCAGGTCAGCGCGGGCGAGGAGCGTACGTCGAGGGTGGAGCGGGCGACGGCGACGCCGATGTCCAGGGCCCGGCCCGCGTCGGAGAGGGCGTCCCGGACGAGGCCGGGCACCTCGCGCACGTCCGGGAGGAGTCCGCGCGGTGGCTCGGCGGGGCGGGGCCGTGGTGCGGGGAGGTCCATCGGGTCCATCAGCGCGGCGGCGAGGGTGAGGGCGCGCAGCCCGTCGGCGAGGGCGTGGTGGAACTTGAACAGGACGGCGAAGGAGGTGCCGTCCTCCCCCGGCAGCACATGGGCCTCCCAGGGCGGCCGGGTGCGTTGCAGCGGGCGTCCCATGAGGCGTCCGGCGGCGGTGTGGAATTCGGCGGCCGGGGGGTGCAGCCGTACGTGGTCGAGGGGGTCGAAGCCGGGGTCGGGTTCGCGGGCGGCGCCGCCGAAGGCGAGGGACCGGCGCAGGGCGGAGGCGAGCGGCTGCCGCAGCACGGCAGCCAGGGACTCGCCGGACGCCGGCCAGGGGCGGCGCAGCGCCGCCAGCGGCCGGCGCAGACCGAGCGGCTGCCAGGTGTCGCGGATGCGCATGCGCAGCCCCGGCACGGCGGCGGCCCGGGACGCCAGCAGGTCGGCCGCGTGGGCCGCCGCGGAGGGCGAGCCGGCGGAGAAGACGCCGAGCGCCGCGAGGTGCATGGGATGACCGGCGGACTCGATGTTCCAGAACGCCAGGTCGAGAGGGGCGAGCGGATCTGCGGTCATGGGCGGGGCCTCGCGTCGACGACGGGAACGGATCAGCAGTCAATCGCTCCCGGCCGATTACGGTCAAGTACGATCTGGCTACACATAGTTAACAGCATGTGACGTCTTCGCCCCTCCCGCCGGTGCGGCGGAAGGGGCGGGACGGGAGTGACGGACGGGGCTACTGCGGCGCGTTCACCGCCTCCTGGGTGACGGACACCACCCGGACGGGCGCGGCCCTCTGGAGGAACGGTTCATCGCGCGGCGCCCTCCGCCGCCGGGCAGCCCGCGGGCCGTGCCCGTGAGGCGTCCCGGATCAGGGCCTCGTGGGCGGCCTTCACCCGGGCCACGTCCGGCTTCATCACGCGCCGGTCGTAGGTGAGCAGCCCGTTGAGCTCGCCCTCGACGTCCGTGATCCGGGTGTAGACGGCGCCGTTGCTGCCCCGGCACACCAGCGCGCGCACCTCGTCGAGCTTGGTGAGGTAGTCCTCGGTGCAGGTCGCCGGGTCGACGTACGACTGCTGCACGGGCCAGGCGTGTCCGGGCACCGCGAGGCCGAGGCCGCCGTACTCGCCGCTGACCAGGGCGCGTTTCCCGTCCGGGCCGGGCGGGAGCGCCGGGCTGGGGTATCCGTGCTCGTCCATGATGTCGCCGGCGTTCCCGTCGGCGCCGAGGTTGAGCCCGGACCGGTTGTTGACCAGCCGGCTGGGGTCCCAGGCCTTGGCCTGTTCGGCGATGCGGCCGATGTCGTACTGGCCCCAGCCCTCGTTGAAGGTCGGCGCTTTCCAGGGGGCCTCCCACTCCGCCCCTAGGGCACGAGCTGTCCCTTGCCGAGCGCGATCACCCCGCCCTTGGACACCGTGTACAGCTCCGCGTCCCGCTCGGGGTTGACGCCGATCGTGGCGCCCGGCGGCACCTCGACGTTCTTGTCGAGCACGGCGCCGCGCACCACCGCGCCCCGCCCGACGTGCACGTTGTCGTGCAGCACCGAGCCCTGCACCACGGCCCCCGGATCGACGACCACGCCCGGCGACAGCACGGACCGGGTGACCTGGCCCCGGATGAGGCAGCCTGCGCTGATGATCGACTCGCTCGCCATGCCGCCCGCGTTGAAGCGGGCCGGGGAGAGCTGGCCGGAGTGGGTGTAGACGGGCCACTGCCGGTTGTAGAGGTTGAACGCGGGGCGCTCGGCGATCAGGTCCATGTGCGCCTCGTAGTACGCGTCCAGCGTGCCGACGTCCCGCCAGTAGCCCTGGTCGCGGCTGGTCTCGCCGGGCACGTGGTTGGCGCTGAAGTCGTACAGCGCGGCCTCGCCCCGCTCGGTGAGCCGGGGCAGGATCGAACCGCCCATGTCGTGCACCGAGTTCTCGTCCTCGGCGTCCCGGTGGAGGGCCTCGATGAGCGCCTTGGTGGTGAAGATGTAGTTCCCCATGGAGGCGAACACGCACTCGGGGTCGTCGGCCAGTCCGGGCGGGTCGGTGGGCTTCTCCAGGAAGCGGTCCACGGACTGTCCGTCCGAGCCCGGCGTGATCACACCGAAGGCGGAGGACTCCGAGCGCGGCACCCGTATCCCCGCCACCGTGACCCCGGCCCCGCTCTCGATGTGCTGGGCGAGCATCTGGCGCGGGTCCATGCGGTACACGTGGTCGGCGCCGAACACCGCCACGTACTCCGGCCGTTCGTCGTAGACCAGGTTCAGCGACTGCAGGATCGCGTCGGCGCTGCCCAGGTACCAGCGCGGGCCGAGGCGCTGCTGGGCGGGGACCGGGGTGACGTAGTTGCCGAGCAGGCTGGACATCCGCCAGGTGGTGGTGATGTGCCGGTCCAGCGAGTGCGACTTGTACTGCGTGAGCACGCAGACGCGCAGGATGTCGCCGTTGACCAGGTTGGACAGCACGAAGTCGACCAGGCGGTACGTGCCGCCGAAGGTGACCGCCGGTTTGGCGCGGTCCGCCGTGAGGGGCATCAGGCGCTTGCCCTCGCCGCCCGCGAGCACGATTCCCAGGACCGAAGGACCTCCACGACGCACGGTCTCTCCCCTCACGCCGAATTTTCCCAACACTGCCCCGGACGGGCGGGACTAAGCCTGTTTGAGGATCTCCTCGTAGAGCCCGGCCGTACGGCGGGCCACCGCGCCCCAGCCGAACTCCGAGACCGCGCGCTCCCGGCCCGCCTCGCCCATCCGCCGTGCCGCCTCCGGGTCGCCGAGGACCGAGTCGAGCGCCCGCGTGAGGCCCGCCTCGAAGTCGTCGTCCGCGTCCACGAGTACCCCGGTGTCGCCGTCCGCCACGACCTCGGGGATCCCTCCGACCCGGGAGGCGACCACGGCGGTGCCGCACGCCATGGCCTCCAGGTTGACGATGCCGAGCGGCTCGTACACCGAGGGGCAGGCGAACACGGCGGCGTGCGTCAGGAGCTGGATCACCTCGGGCCGCGGCAGCATCCGCGGGATCCAGTGCACTCCCTCGCGGACCCGGCTCAGCTCCTCGTACAGCTCACGGAACTCCCGGTCGATCTCGGGCGTGTCCGGGGCGCCGGCGCACAGCACGACCTGTGCGGCCGGGTCGATGCCGCGCACCGCCCGCAGCAGCTGGGGCACGCCCTTCTGCCGGGTGATCCGGCCGACGAACAGCACGTACGGGCGGGAGCGGTCGAGGCCGATCCGGTCCAGGGCGTCGGTGCCGGGGTCGGGGCGGTACAGGTCCGTGTCGATGCCGTTGTGCACGACGTGCACCCGGCCGGGGTCCAGCGCCGGGTAGGAGGCGAGGATGTCGTCGCGCATGGCGCCGGAGACGGCGATCACGCCGTCGGCCGCCTCGACGGCGGTGCGCTCGGCCCAGCTCGACAGGTCGTAGCCGCCGCCGAGCTGCTCGGCCTTCCAGGGGCGCAGGGGCTCCAGGGAATGGGCGGTCATCACGTGCGGGATGCCGTACAGCAGCTTGGCGAGGTGGCCGCCGAGGTTGGCGTACCAGGTGTGGGAGTGGACGAGGTCGCGGCCCTGGAGGGCGGCGGCCATGGCGAGGTCCACGGAGAAGGTGCGCAGCGCGTCGTTGGCGCCGTCGAGCGCGCTCCAGGGGCGGTGGCGCAGCACGCCGTCCGCCTTGCCCTCGCCCCAGCAGTGCACCTCCAGGTCCACCAGGGGCCGCAGTTCCCGGGCGAGGAACTCCACATGGACTCCCGCGCCGCCGTACACGTCCGGGGGGTACTCCCGTGTCAGCAGTCCCACTCGCACCCGTGAACCCCCTGTCTGAGCGGACGTTCCCTTCATGGTCACCCAGACGGGGCGCGGGGGGAAGAGCGGGGCGGCCGTGCGAGGCAGCAGTCGCCGCAGACGCCCCCGCCGGGCACCCGGTAGTACAGACAGCAGCTGCGGCGCCGGAAGGCGGTGCCCGTGAGGGTTCCGGTGCCGGTGAGCAGGGGGTGCGCGAGGAGTTCGGCCGCCAGGAAAGCGGCGCGGGCGGCGACGTCCGTACGGCCGTGGCGGCGTCCCCAGCGGTCCAGTTCCCGTGCGGCGCCCGCGAGCGCGGAGGCGGCGTTGCCGCGCAGCAGACCCGGTGCGAGGCGGTGACGGGAGCGCAGGGCCGCGGCGAGGGGGTCGAGGTGGCCGTGCAGCACCAGCTCCGCGATCGTCGCCGCGTCACCGGGCAGCGGCCGTACTTCCGTCAGCCACAGGTCGTCGGGGGCGCTGCCCTCGGGGTCCCAGCGCAGCAGCGGCGGGGCGAGGTCGGGGACGGCTCCGTACAGGGCGGCGGAGCCGAGTGCCACGGACCACAGGCGGGCGGCGAGCCCCTGCTGGGCCACCGACGCGGCGACCCGCGCCTCGGGGGTGCGCAGGGCGCCGGCGACCCGGCGGACCCGCGCGGTCAGGAAGTCGCCCTGAACGTCCGGGGGGCGCGGCCCGTATGCCTGGGCGAGCGTGGGCAGGCGGCGGTCGGCCACTCCCGTCGTGCGCAGTACGAAGAAACCACCGAGGCGGTGAAGGGCGGTGAGAGACGGGTCGAGGTCCACGACGTGCAGTAGTACCAAGGCCCCTAGGGGCGGCGACCAGGGGCCCTCCCTCCTGGGGCACCCACCCTGGGGATGACGGGGCCGCCGTCGTACTCCATCGGCAGTAGGACTCATTGAGTGCTCAGGGACGACGACGGGAACACTCTGACACGGCATCGTGTTGGTTATGAAAGCCGACCGTTCGCCGTGCCGGGTCCACCGCCCCGGCCTCACGCAGAGGAGCAGCCGATGAGCGCCCTCGCGTTGTCCGTGCTGCTGTCGTTCGTCTCTGCCGTGGCGTACGCCGGAGGAGCGATCGTGCAGGAGCAGGTCGCGGTCTCCTCGCCCGGCGCGCAGCAGTACGCACCGCTGCGCCGGCCGGGCTGGTGGGCGGCGGTCGCGCTCAACGGCCTCGGCGGACTGCTCCACGTGGTGGCGCTCGCCTACGGCCCCCTCAGCCTCGTCCAGCCCCTGGGCGCGCTGACCATCGTCTTCGCCCTGCCCATGGCCGCGCTGTTCGTCGGCCGGAAGGCCGGGGCGACCGCGTGGCGCGGCGCCATCATGGCGACGGTGGGTCTCGCGGGACTGCTCTCCCTGGTCGGCGCGTCCGACGCGCAGTCGCTGGACACCGCGCAGCGGGTGGCGGCGGCGCTGGGGACGGCCGGGGCGGTCGTGGCGCTGATGGTCGCGGCCCGCGCCGTGCACCGGCATCCCGCGGTGCGCAGCATCCTGCTGGCCACCGCGTCCGGTGTCGCGTTCGGCATGTCCTCCGTCTTCACCAAGACCGTCGCGGTCGACTGGACCGGCGGGGTCTCGGCGGCGGACCTGCCGTCCCTGGCGGTGATCGGCGTCCTGGCCACGGCCGGCATGCTGCTCTCCCAGGCCTCCTACCGGGGCGCCGGCCTCGCGGCCCCGCTGGCCACGCTGACGGTGGTGAACCCGGTGGTGGCGGCCGCGGTCGGCATCACGATGTTCGGCGAGACCTTCCGCTACGGCACGACGGGCACGGTGCTCGCACTGAGCTGTGGCGTGGTGGCGGCCGGCGGTCTGATCCTGCTCACGACGGAACGGCTGTCACGCGAGCACCAGGAGGCGCGGACGGCGGAAGGCTCCGCGGCGGAGTCCGCGCCCGAGGCGGTTCCCGCGGGGGCCGACGAGCAGCCGGCCGCCGACCCCGCCGAGCGGCTGCTGGCCGCACTCGAACTCCCCGAGGACGTGCGGCTGCCGTCCCCCGTGCCGGCACCGGGCGGCGCGCCGGACGACGCGGATTCCGCCCCGGTGCCGCTGGTGTCGTACGCGCCCTTCTACGGCGGCCCGTACGTGCCGGTGGCGGTGGTGGACCGGCACAGGACGCGGGTCAAATCCTGACGCCGCCCGCCCTCAGGTAGGCGACCGGGTCGACGTCCGATCCGAAGCCGGGCCCCGTCCGCACCTCGAAGTGCAGATGCGGGCCCGAGCTGTTTCCGGTCGAACCGGAACGGCCGATGCGCTGGCCCGCGCCGACGGACTGCCCGCTCCTCACGGAGATCGCCGACAGGTGCGCGTACTGGCTGTAGCGGCCGTCGGCGTGCCGGACCACCACCTGGTAGCCGAACGACCCCTCCCAGCCCGCTTTGACGACGGTGCCGGCTCCGACCGACTTCACGGACGTGCCGGTGGGAACGGGGAAGTCGACGCCCGTGTGGTAGCCCTTCGACCAGGCGGATCCGGCCTTGTGGTACGGCGTGCCGAGCGCGGCGCTGACCGGGGCGACCAGACCGCCGGTGGTCTTGGTGGCACGGTCCGCACGGTCCTCGGTGCGCTGGGAGGAGGCTTTCTTCTCGGCCTTCTTCTCAGGCTTCTTCTCAGGCTTCTTCTCGGCCTTCTCGGCTTCTCCGGCTTTCTTCCCGTCCGACTCGGCCGGTTTCCCGACCGTCTTCGTCGTCCCGTCGGGCAGGGCGAGCCGCTGGCCCGGAATGATCAGGTCGGGGTCGCCGCCGATGGTGGAGCGGTTGGCGTCGTACAGCTTCTGCCAGCCGCCGCCGACCCGTTCGTCCGACGCGATGCCGGAGAGGGTGTCGCCGTGGACGACGGTGTACATCTCGGCGCGGCCCGCGCGGGACTGGGGGGTGGTGTGCGGTTTGACGTCCTCGACGGAGGACCCACCGGTCTTCCTGTCGCTCTTGCCGCTCTTCTTGTCTCCGTCCGGCTTGTCGGTGGCCGGCCGGATGTCGGGGGTGTCGCCGCCCCGGGTCAGCCCGGCCCGTACCGAGCACACCGGCCAGGCGCCGGGCCCCTGCCCGTCGAGGACCTTCTCGGCGACGGCGATCTGCTGGTCCCTGGTGGCCAGATCCGCGCGCGGCGCGTACCGGGTACCGCCGTACGCCTCCCAGGTCGACTGGGTGAACTGGAGCCCGCCGTAGTACCCGTTGCCGGTGTTGATGTCCCAGTCGCTGGTGGACTCGCAGGCGGCGACCTTGTCCCAGGTCTCCACGTCGGCCGCCTGGGCGGGGCCGGTGCCCAGCAGCGGGAGCGCCATTCCGGCGCCGCCCGCGGTGACGGTGAGCGAGGCCCGGTTGATCCTGTTCGGCTGATACCGGCGGTGCCGGCCGCGCACGGCCATGGAAATCCCCCTCGACAACGCGTCAGGAGGGGCAAAAGTAAGCGTTGCGAACTGGCCGTGACAAGGCGGCTATCAGCCGCACGGATGCGCCAAGTGGCCGGGAGTTTTCGCCCGTTGCGCCCCCCTTGGCGCTCCGTGGGGAGTGTGCGCGGGCGGGTGTGTCCGTCCGCGGGGGCACGCGGGTGCGTGCGCCCGCTGAGTGCGCGAGGGGCATCCGCGCGTATGTGCCTGAGCGGGGTCGCGACGACCCGCGCGTGCGGGCGCAAGTGCGGCACGTCAGGATGGTCGACGGCAGGACTGGCGGGCATCGACCGGCAGCACCGAGACTCGGCAGTACCGATACCAAGGTCATGAGGAGCCACCCCAATGAGCAGTTCAGCGCAGATCGGCGTCACGGGACTCGCGGTCATGGGCCGCAACCTCGCACGTAACTTCGCCCGCAACGGCTACACGGTCGCGGTGCACAACCGGACGGCGGCACGCACGCACGCGCTGGTGGAGGAGTTCGGGCACGAGGGGAGCTTCGTGGCGGCCGAGACGGCCAAGGAGTTCGTGGCGGCGCTGGAGCGACCGCGGCGGCTGGTCGTCATGGTGAAGGCGGGTGAGCCGACGGACGCCGTGATCGAGGAGTTCGCGCCACTCCTCGAGCCCGGCGACATGATCATCGACGGTGGCAACGCGCACTTCGCGGACACCCGCCGCCGGGAGAAGGCGCTGCGGGAGCAGGGCATCCACTTCGTCGGCATGGGCGTCTCCGGCGGCGAGGAGGGCGCCCTGAACGGGCCGAGCATCATGCCGGGCGGCCCGAAGGAGTCGTACGACTCGCTCGGCCCGATGCTGGAGAAGATCTCCGCGAAGGCGAAGGACGGCTCCCCCTGCGTCACGCACGTCGGCCCGGACGGCGCCGGACACTTCGTGAAGATGGTGCACAACGGCATCGAGTACGCCGACATGCAGCTGATCGGTGAGGCGTACCAGTTGCTGCGCGATGTCGCCGGGTACTCCCCCGCGCGGATCGCGGAGATCTTCCGCACCTGGAACACCGGCCGGCTGGACTCCTACCTGATCGAGATCACGGCCGAGGTGCTGTCGCACGTGGACGCCGCCACGGGCGAGCCGTTCGTGGACGTGGTGGTGGACCAGGCGGAGCAGAAGGGCACGGGCCGCTGGACCGTGCAGATCGCGCTCGACCTGGGCGTGCCGGTGTCCGGCATCGCCGAGGCCGTCTTCGCGCGTTCCCTGTCAGGTCACGCGGCGCTGCGCGAGGCCTCGCGCTCCCTGGCAGGCCCGAAGGCCGCGCCGCTGGGCGAGGCGGAGGCGGCGGCGTTCGCCGACCGGGTGGAGCAGGCGCTGTACGCGTCGAAGATCGTGTCGTACACCCAGGGCTTCCACGAGGTCGCGGCCGGCAGCGAGGAGTACGGCTGGGACATCGACCTCGGCGCGGTCTCCGCGATCTGGCGCGGCGGCTGCATCATCCGCGCGGCCTTCCTGGACCGCATCCGCGCCGCCTACGACGCCCGCGCGGACCTGCCGAGCCTGCTGTCGGACGAGACGTTCGCGCGGGAGATCGCCGACGCACAGGACGACTGGCGCGAGGTGCTGATCGCGGCGACCCGCCAGGGTGTGCCGACCCCCGGCTTCGCCGCGGCCCTCGCCTACTACGACGCCCTGCGCGCGGAGCGTCTGCCGGCCGCGCTCACCCAGGGCCAGCGCGACTACTTCGGCGCGCACACCTACCGGCGCACGGACCGCGACGGCTCGTTCCACACGCTGTGGGGCGGGGACCGCTCGGAAGTGACCGCGTAGGACGGACGGGAAGGGCGGTGGGCGGCCTCGCGGCCGTCCACCGCCCTTCGGTGTCGTGGCGGCCGTGTCAGCTCAGCGGCGGTCCTGGTTCCGGGTTCGGCACCGGTTCGGGGCCCGGCGGGATCGGCGACGGTGACGGCTCGGGAGGACCCGGATGCGGCGGGGGCGGCTGCGGTCCCGGGCCCGGCGGCTGCGGGGTCGGCTCCGGACCGGGGCCCGGCGGCGGAGGGGTGGGGTCCGGGTCGGGGTAGGGCTCGGGGTGCGAGGGGTCCGGGCCCGGAGTGGGTCCTGGAGTGGGGCCCGGCGGGACGGGGTCCGGGTACGGGTTCGTCATGGCGCGTGTCCTCCGGCCTGTCGGTCGACGTCGGCTCTGGACTACTCCCCCGCCTACCCGACGGGCGTCTCTCCAGTCACCCGCCCGAGTGACTGGCCGGGGCCGGGTGGCTCCGGTCCGGGGCGGAGCTCAGGCGCGGGGGTGAGGGCGTCGGAGCGGCCGGCTTCGGTACGCGGCCACGGGGCGGTGGGGCGTCCGTCGCTCCGCAGCCGGACGGCATCGACGGGCGTGCCCTGAACGGTGGGCCGGCCGGAGGGGCGACTCCTCCCACGGCTCCTGGCGTCCGTGCACGGTGAGATCCATGAGCGCGTGGCTGGAGTCCATCGCCTCCACGCCGTGTCGGGTCGTCCGGTACGTCTCGAAGACGCGGTCGCCGTCCCGCAGGTGGCACACGGTGTGCGTCATGCCGACGCGGACCTCAGAACCGCCCGGGATGCGCCGCCAGCCACTCCTTCGCCGCCCGGATCAGCTCCGGCCCGGCCGCCGGGGCGTGCTCGGCGTGGCGCTCGGCCCACTTGGCGACGTACGGGCAGAGCGGGGCGACGGCGCTGTCCTCGCGGGCGGCGACGGCGTAGAGCTCGCGGGCGAGGGAGCCCGCGATGCCCTTGCCCTCGTGGGCGGGCTCGACGACGGTGTGCACCGGCACGAGCGCGCGCTCGGGGGCGTCGAGGACGAAGTACTCGATCCGCCCGACGACCCCGCCGTCCGCCACCGCCTCGAGCCGGCCCGCCGTCCGGTCGTCACGGATCTCGATGTCACCCATGGTCACGTCACGCTCCTGCCTCGGTCTGCGCCGGTCAGGCCGTGGTGACGGCCCCCGGGCTGCGCTGCTGGTCCGACCCCGGCACCGGCTCGGACGGGTCGGCCCCCAGGGACACGATGCGGTTGTCGCCGTCCACGTGCACCACCCGGGGTTCCAGCGCCCGCGCCTCGGCGTCGGTCACCTGAGCGTAACTGATGATGATCACCAGATCGCCGGGCTGGACGAGATGGGCGGCGGCCCCGTTGATCCCGATCACCCCGGAGCCGCGCTCCCCCTCGATGACGTACGTCTCCAGCCGCGCCCCGTTGGTGATGTCGACGATGTGCACGAGCTCGCCGGGCAGCAGATCGGCGGCGTCGAGCAGCTCGGCGTCGATCGTCACGGATCCCACGTAGTGCAGGTCGGCCTGGGTGACGGTGGCGCGATGGATCTTGGACTTGAACATCGTTCGCAGCACTTTGGACTCCTGGAAGACGGCTCCCTGCCTGCTTTGTCCAGGTCAAGGGCGGTCTTCACTGTACACCGGCACTCCTCGGACTCGAAGATTCCGGGGAACATCGATCCCACTCGGGCAAGAATGCTCCTCGCCTGCGCTTACGAGAAGAAAAAGGCTGTTTCGCTATCGCCGACCAAGCACCTGTCTCGGAGTGTGCGGAGACTCATGCTGACCGGACGCTGACTTACCTGACGATGCGGCTGACCAAACCGCGCTCGCCCACCACCACGAGCATGCCCGCACCGGCCCGTCACCCGCCGAAGCGGGACGCGTCCGCGGGGAAGTAGCGCAGCTCCGGGTGGGCCGGGTCGAACTGCGGGACACCGGGCGGCAGGACGGGGTGCAGGGCCTCGAAGACACCGCGTACGGCATTGTCGGTGTACGCCGCCGCGGTCTCGGTCGCCTGGAGGACCACACCGCCCGCCGAGAGCGGGACGACCCGGTGGAACGCCCCGGTCGCGGCCAGCGCCCCGGGGCCGCCCAGCCGCACGGACAGCTCCTCGGGGCACACCGTGGTCCAGGAGTAGCCCCGGAGGAATTTCCTGGCCTCGCGCACCGAGTCCCGCACCCGGCGGTTGAGCACCCAGTCGAGGTTGGTCTCCTCCGAGGCGGGCGCGTCGGCACCCAGCCAGGCGAAAGCGGGGTTCACGGCGTCCAGCGCGGCGACCAGGAACTCCACCGCGCCGGCGCAGAACCCGGCGTCGTCGAGGCCGCCGCAGTCCGCGCCGAACAGCAGCTGCGCCTCGGCGTTCGGGCGGCGGACCCTGATGGTCGAACTGCGTACATGGACGAGCGGCTTCCCCAGGTGCTCGCGCATATAGAGCACATGCGCGGTCTCCGGTTCGCTCAGCAGCTCCTGGCGCATGGCTTCCCAGCCCGTGGCCAGGGGCTGGTACTCCTGGCGCGGCGCCCGTTCGGTGGCCCGTGTGCTCGCCGAGAAGAAGGCGGTGCCCTGCTGTTCCTGCTCCAGCCGGCCGCGCAGGGGCCCGGCAAGGGCCGCGCCGAACCAGGCGGCGAGCCCGTGACCGACTCCGCCGCCGGTGCTGACATCGAACGTTGCAATGGCCCGCAGGCTCACGCCGCGCGCTCCTTTCCCGGACGGTCTTCCGCACAGCCTAACCACCGGCCGGGTCGTCCCGGCCGGTGGCGGGCATGCCTATGCCGCGAGCTCGTAGAGCACCATGCCGCCGACGGTCACCGAAGTGCCCACGGCCACCCCGCCGCCACCGCTCGGCGCCGCGAACAGGAGGAGCGGAGAGCCGACGGCGACCACCACCTTGCCCCACTCCGAGCTCCACCAGGGCTGGCCGGGCTCGGGGGGATTCGCCATGCCGGTGGCCGACGGCTTGGGCTCGGCCCCCGACTTCGCCGACGGGCGTGAGGCCGTCGAGGAATCCGGGTTGGGGCCGGGTCCCGGCGAGGGCGACGGCGTTCTCTTGCGCTTGGGATCGACTCCGTAGTAGCGCATGCCTTCGTAGGCGCTGTCCTTGTCGCTCCACACGGTGCCCGTGCGGTCCTTACCGAAGGCGAACTTCGCCGTGGCGAGTGCGGGTCCTCTGGCGACTCTGCGCGTGTCGCCCTTCGAGTCCAGGTGGTCCTCCAGCTTGTCGACGTAACGCGTGAGCTGGTCGGGGCCGTCCTCGAAGGCGTACTTGTGCTTCTTCGCCGCCGCCTGGTCGCCGGGTTTCGGCTTCTTGGAGGCCGTGGGCTTCACTTCCCAGATGTACACGGTGCCGTTGGACCAGAAGATGACGTCGGCCCTGCCGTCGGCCCCGGATCCGTCGGCCTTGGCGCCGGGGGACTGCTGCAGGGTTGGGTGACATCTGACCTGGCTCGCCGTCAGGCGGGCTGGAAGGACGGAGCAATGCCCAAGCCGTATCCCAAGGAGTTCCGCGAGGATGTCGTGCGTGTCGCGCGCAACCGCGAGCCTGGCGTGACGCTGGAACAGGTGGCCGCCGACTTCGGGGTCCACCCGGCCTCGCTGACGAAGTGGCTGCGCCGCCACCAGGCCCGCGACGGCGCCGGCCGAGTCGGCCGAAATGCGCGAGGCCCGCAAGCGGATCCGGATGCTCGAGCAGGAGAACGAGGTGCTCCGGAAGGCCGCGGCCTACCTGTCGCAGGCGAACCTGTCGGCAAAATGATGTACCCGCTCGTCCGCGAGCCGGCCGCCGCCGATGCCCCTGCAAGGGTGCCGGTGGCGGTGACGTGCCGGGTATTGGACTTGGCCCGCCAGCCCTACTACCGGTGGCTGGCCCGTCCGGTCACCGACGCGGAACTGACCGAGGCCCACCGGGCCAACGCCCTGTTCGACGCCCACCGCGACGATCCCGAGTTCGGCCACCGCTTCCTCGTCGACGAAGCAAGGGCCGCCGGCCAGGCGATGGCCGAGCGGACCGGATGGCGAATCTGCCGCGACAACGGCTGGTGGAGCGTGTTCGGCAAACGCAAAGGCCGCGGCAAGAACGCCAAAGCGGGCCCGCCGATCCACGACGACCGGGTCCGGCGCGACTTCACCGCCCCGGCGCCGAACCGGCTGTGGCTGACCGACATCACCGAGCACGCCACCGGCGAGGGCAAGCTCTACCTGTGCGCGGTCAAGGACGTGTACTCGGGCCGGATCGTTGGCTACTCCATCGACTCGAGGATGAAGTCCCGCCTCGCGGTGGCTGCCCTGGAATCCGCGGTCGCCCGCCGCGGCCAGGTCGCCGGATGCATCGTCCACTCCGATCGCGGATCTCAATTCCGTGCACGGAAGTTCGTGGCCGTTCTCGCACGTCGCAGCATGATCGGTTCGATGGGAAGAGTCGGTGCGGCCGGCGACAACGCGGCCATGGAGAGCTTCTTCGCGCTGCTGCAGAAGAACGTCCTCGACCGCCGACCCTGGCGGACCCGGAACGAACTGCGGATCACCATCGTGACCTGGATCGAGCGCACCTACCACCGCAGACGGCGCCAGGTCCGCCTGGGCCGATTGACGCCCGTCGAGTACGAAACCATCATGGCCCCTCACGCAGCACTCGCTGCGTAAACCCCGACTGTCACCCGATCGCGCAGCAGTCCCTAGATCTCATGAGTCAGGCCACCGCCCGGGACAGCACTGCGCAACCGTCCCATCGATCCCGGCACGCCGGCACGTCCCGACCGCGGCCGGATGACCTCGTCCGAACCAGCGCCCAACCTGGCCGGATCAGGCTGGCAATGAGTTGACTTCCTACCCAACTCGTGACCGGCAATGTGGGAGGCGGAGAACGCCGTCCTGTGCAAGCAGGTCCGCGAGCCGGAGGAGGAACACCCGATGCCGTCACTCCCGTCTCGGACACCACAGCCCGACCTCCTGCGAGAGCTCCTTCCGAACGACACCACCCACTGACTCAAGCCGCATGACCCGTGTTCCGGAACCGACGTCAAGGCCCCGGCGCGCAGCGGCTCAGCCCACGTCAGGGCAGGAGTGGTCCCGTGGTGAGTGGGAGGACGGCCCCGCCCGCGACGCCGAGGACGAGGGAGGCGGCGCCTGCGGTGTAGGCGGTGGCCGCGGACCAGCGGCCGGAGACGGCGAAGGCCGTGGCCGGGGGCTCGGCGGGGGTGAGCCGGAACAAGGGAGCGAGCCAGCGCAGGTAGTAGAAGAGGGAAGCGACGGTGTTGGCGACGGCGAGGGCGGCGAGCCAGGTGAAGCCGCCGTCGACGGCCGCGCTGAAGATCTCCAGCTTCCCCAGGAAGACGCCGGTGGGCGGGGTGCCGACCAGGCCGAGGAGACAGACGACGAGGACGGCGGCGAGACCGGGGTGGCGGCGGGCGAGGCCGCGGTAGTCGTCGAGGGTGCGGGCGTGCGGGAGTTCGGTGACGACGGCGAAGGCGGCGAGGTTGGTGGCGGCGTAGGCGGCGAGATAGAACAGCAGGCTCTTCTGGGCGAGGTCGCTGCGGGTGGCGACGGCCAGGGCCATCAGGAGGTAGCCGACCTGGCTGATGGTGGAGTACGCGAGCAGGCGCGTGACGGAGCTCTGGAAGAACGCGGCCAGGTTACCCAGTGTCATGGTGACGGCGGCGATGACGGCCAGAAGCAGGGGCCAGTTGATCTCGGTGCCGGGCAGGGCCTGGTGGAGCAGGCGGAAGCCGGCGATCAGGCCGCCGATCTTGGGCAGGGTGGTGACGTAGGCGGCGACGGGGGTGGGGGCGCCCTCGGTGACGTCGGGGACCCAGAAGTGCGCGGGTGCCGCCCCCGCCTTGAACAGGAGGCCGGCCAGGACGCCGATGAGCCCGACAGCGACCAGCCCGTACGCGGCGGTGGGCAGCGCGCTGTTCAGTTCGCGGTAGAGGGTGGCGTGGCCGGCCGCGTACAGGAGAGCGGTGCCGGCGAGCATGGTGGTGCCGAGCAGGGCGCCCATGAGGTAGTACTTCAGGGCGGCTTCGGTGCCGCGTTCGTCCTTGGCGTAGGCGGCGAGGGCGTAGGCGGGAATGCTGGCGAGCAGGTAGGCGGCGAACAGCGTCAGCAGGTCGTTCGCGCCGATCAGGGCGAGGGTGCCGACTCCGGTGAGCAGGAGGAGCACCCAGTATTCGGTTTCGCGCTTGTGGCCGCGGACGGTTTCCACGGACATGCCGACGATCAGGAGCAGGGCGCCGAGAACGGTCAGGCGGCCGAAGCCGGTGGCGGTGTCGACGGCGAACACGTCGGCGAAGACGGTCTGTTCACGGTCGGTGGCCAGGGTGACGCCGGTGGCGACCAGACCGGCCGCGCAGGCGGCTGCCGCCAGGACGGCGATGATCCACTGCCGTCGGCGGGGCAGCCAGGAACCGGCGAGCAGGCCGGTGACGGCGGTGCCGAGCAGGGCGAGTTCGGGGACGAGGGCGGCGAGGTTCTCGTTCACCGGGCCACCAGTTCGATCACCGTGCGGCTGGCGGGTTCGATGACGTCCAGCAGCCAGCGCGGCATGACGCCGATCACCAGCGCCACCGCCAGCAGCGTCACCGTCGGGAGGGTCTCGGCGCGTTCGAGGTCGCTGATACCGGCGGTGGGGATGGTGCTCGGCAGTCGCGGGACGCCGAGGAACATCGTGCGCAGGGCGCGCAGGAACAGGGCGGCGGTGATCAGGATGCCGGTCAGGGCGATGGCGGTGGCGACCGTCCGGGAGGCCAGGGAGCCGGTGAAGATCTGGAACTCGGCGATGAACCCGGAGAAGCCGGGAATGCCGATACTGGCGAACGCCGCGACGGCCGTGACGCCGGCGAACCGCGGGGCATGCGCGGCCAGACCGGAGTAGGCGTCGATCGCGTAGGTCCGCCCCCGGTCGTAGAGCACGCCGGACAGCAGGAACAGGGCGCCGGTGATCAGGCCGTGGCTGACCATCTGGGTGACCGCCCCGGTGACCGCGAGGGAGCGGGCCTGGGCGTCGGTGCCGGCCAGCGTCCCGGCGGCGCCGACGGCGAGGACGACGTACCCCATGTGGTTGACCGAGGTGTAGGCGATCATCCGCTTGAAGTCGGTCTGCGCCAGGGCGACCAGCGCCCCGTAGACCACGGAGACGGCGCCGACGACGACGAAGACCAGGGCGTACCGGCGCCAGCTGCCCGGCAGGAGGGGCATGGCGATGCGGACGAATCCGTAGGTGCCCATCTTCAGCAGGATCCCGGCGAGGATCGCCGAGCCGGCGGCGGGGGCGTCGGTGTGGGCGGGCGGCAGCCAGGTGTGGAACGGCACGGTCGGGGTCTTGACCGCCAGTCCGACGCCGATGGCCAGCAGCACGAGGCCGGCGTACGGGCCGCGGCCGGCGAGCGGGTTGGCGCGGGTGAGGTCGACGAGGTCGAAGGTGTGGGGTTCGGCGGCGAGGTACAGGCCGATGAAGCCGAGCAGCAGCGCGAGCGAGCCGATGAAGGTGTAGAGGAAGAACTTCAGCGCCGCCGCCCTGCCCCGCTCGCCGTGGCCCCATCCGGCGATCACGAAGAACATGCCGACGATGGACAGGTCGAAGAAGACGAAGAACAGGATCAGGTCCTGGGCGACGAACAGGCCCAGGCTGACGGTCTGCAGGAACAGGAACAGACACACGTAACTGCGCACCCGCTGCCGCTCCTTGAGGGAGTACACGGCGACGGCGAGGAACAGCAGGCAGGTCAGCGCGACCAGGGGCAGGGACAGGCCGTCGACTCCGACGTGGTAGCCGACCCCGGCGCCGGGGATCCACCGCACCCGCTGCTGGTACTGCATCCCCTGCCCCGGGTCGAAACCGGTCCAGACGGCGACGACCAGTGCGAGGTCGACGGCGGCCGTGGCGATCCACACCCGGATGTACGTCCTGTCGGAGAGCGTCCGCGGCAGGAGCAGCAGGAGCGCGCAGACCAGCAGGGGCAGGAACGTGACGACACTCAGCACAGGGCTACCTCACCAACAGCACGATCAGGACGAGTACGGCGAAGCCCACGGCGGCCTGGGCGTAGTACTGGTGCAGCAGCCCGGTCTGCGGCCGGCGTGCCGCCCGGCCCAGACCGCGGGCGCCGGCGGCGACCGCGTCCACGGCGGCGTCGATGCCGCCGTCGTCCGCCCGCCGGGCGAGCCGGGCGCCGGCGAGCCCGCCGCGGGCGGTCTGCCGTACCGCGGCGTCGATGCCGTCGTCGTCCACCCGGCCGGCGATCCTGGCCGTGGCGAGTCCGCCGCGCGCGATCTGGCGCACCGCGCCGTCGACGACGCGGTCGTCGAAGGCGGCCAGTGCCCGCGCCAGCCCCAGGACGGGCCGTACCACCACCGCGTGCGCGGCCCGCTCCAGGTGCAGCCATCCCATCGCCCATCGCACCACCGGACGCGGCACGGGCGCCGGGCGGGATGCCCACGCCCAGGCCAGGCCCGCGGCGGCGAACGCGACTCCGGCGCTCAGGCCCACCTCCCACGGCTTCGGCGCCGGCTCGTCCGGCGCCCCGACCAGCCGTTTCAGCCAGGACGCCGGTCCGGGCAGGGCCAGTACTCCCAGCACGGCGGCGGCGAAGGTGAGAGCGAGCAGCGGGGCAGGGGTCGTGCGGGCGGTACGCCGGGTGCCGTCCCGCTCGGTGTCGTAGCCGGCCCCGGGGTCCTCGGGCAGCGGCCGGGTGACGTACCACAGGGCCTTGATGCTGTACACGGCGGCCACGGCGGCCGCCGCCAGCCCCACGGCGTACAGGCCGGTGCTCTCGGCGTACGCGGAGGCGAGGACCTCGTCTTTGGCCGCCCACAGCGACAGCGGCGGCAGTCCGGCCAGTGCCAGCGCGCCGACGGCGAAGGCGGCGCCGACCAGACGGTAGGTGCGGGCGGCGCCGCGCAGGGCCGGCAGGTGCTTGGTGCCGAGCGCGGTCAGCCAGGCGCCGGCGGCGAGGAACAGCCCTGACTTCGTGGCGGCGTGCGCGATGAGCTGGGTGGTGCCGGCGGCGATGCCGCCACTGCCCGCGGCCAGCACCATGAACCCGAGCTGGGACGAGGTGGACGCCGCGAGCAGTTGCTTCAGATCCCGCTGGGCGACGGCGACCACGCCCAGGCAGAGGGCGGTGACGGCGCCGGTCCAGGCCACCAGCGGGCCGGCCCAGCCCGTGGCGGCCAGCAGGGGATGAAGGCGCAGCAGCAGGTAGGCGCCGGCGGCGACCATGGTCGCCGAGTGCAGCAGCGCCGACACCGGACTCGGGCCCTGCATGGCCCGCGACAGCCAGAACGAGAACGGCAGCTGCGCCGACTTGCCCAGCGCGGCCATGACCACGCCTCCGGTGATCACGTGCAGCCATGGCGAGGTGGCGTCCGGGAGAACCTGAAGGTCCAGCGAGCCGGCACCGCCGGCGATCGCCGCGCCGGCGGCCAGGTACAGGCCGAGGTCGGCGGTACGGGTGGTGAGGAAGGCGGTGTCCGCTGCCCGTGCCCGCTCCGGCCGGCGCCACCAGTAGCCGATCAGCGCCCAGCTGGTGGCGCCCATCACCTCCCAGGCCATCAGCAGCAACGGCAGCGTGGTCGCCGTGACCGTGGCCAGCATGGACCCGGAGAAGACCAGCATCAGGCCGAAGAGCCGCCCCCGGTTCTCGTCCGGTCCGAACTCGCCCGCGGCGAAGGCCAGGACGGCGGTGGTGACCGCCGCCACCGTGACCACCATGAACGCGGACAGCCCGTCCACCGCCAGACCCGCCCGCAGCCCGGCGAACAGCGGCGCGCTCGATTGAGGCCGGGCCACCGAGGCGGCGACCGCCACACCGAGCGTCGCCACGGCCACCGCCACACCGAGAGCGGGAACCAGCCGGTTGCAGCGGGTTCCCGTCACGCCCAGGACCGCTCCCGCGCCGAGGGGGAGGGAGATCAGCAGCCAGATCACCGCGCTCATCCCTTCAGCTCGTCGGCCATGTCGGTCATGTCGACCTGACGGGCGCGGTAGATCGCGGTGGTCACGGCGAATCCCATGGCCATCTCCACCGCCATCGCGACCACGGCCGCCACGATCACCACCTGGCCGCTCGGCGCCCCGGGGGCGAGGAAGTGCCAGAAGTCGGCGGCCGCGACGATGACGCCGCCGATCATCAGCTCGACCCCCATCATGATCATGACGATGGACTGCTGGGACAGCGCACCGAAGAGGCCGGTGGAGAACAGGCCCGCGGCCAGCACCAGGATCAGTTCGAAGGTCACCGGCCCACCCCTCCGCCGGCCGGGTCCTTGGCCGGCCGCTGGTCGAGGCCGTCGCCGAAGCGGTCGTAACGGCCCCGGTGCGTGGCGAGGACGGTGGCGCCGACCATGGTGGCCAGCAGCACGAACCCCAGGATGACCATGGTCAGCATCTGTTCGGCCATCAGCGCCCTGCCGACCTGGAAGGTCGTGTCCCGGGGCCGGGACCCGGTGCGGCCCGGCCAGGGCACGAGGAAGATCCCGGCGACCAGCGCCGCGAAGACGGCGCCGCTGACGGCGAGCGCGCCGCGCTTGTTGTGCAGCATCGACATCGGCATCAGACCGGCCGGGTTCATCATGTAGGCGATCATGAACACGGCCATGATCACCATCTCCATGACCATCATCAGCACGATGACCACGCCCAGATAGGGCAGGCCGAGTACGGCCGTGACGCCGCCGACGCAGACCAGGGACGCCAGCAGTGAGAAGGTGACCCGGGCCATCGAGTTCAGCGTGAACACCAGCACGCCGAAGACCAGGGCGAGCACTCCCAGAGCCACCAGCAGCACGGTGTCGGTCGTGCCCATGAAGCGGTCCTTCCCTTGTCCTATCGGTGGAGATTCACCAGAGCCGGCACCAGGGCCTGCACGATCGTCAGCGGGATGAGCACCACCCAGGCGAACTCCACGTACCGGTCCGCGCGGACCACCGGCAGCCGCCGCAGCACCCACACCAGCAGACCGAGTACCAGCAGCGTCTTGACCAGCGACCATGCCCAGGACGGCAAGCCCGGCCCGGCCCCACCGCCCAGGAACAGCGGCACGGCCATGGCCGCGCCGGACGCGAGCCACAGCCACCGGCCGGCCTGGAGCAGCAACCGGTCCGCCCCGGACACCTCGCCCAGGACACCGCCGGCCAGGTCGCGGCCCGCCGGATAGGCGAACGGGCCCAGGAAGCTGAACGCCAGCACACCGGCCAGATAGGCGGCGAAGGCGACCGGCATCCACACCGCGTACCACAGCCCGTCCTGCGCGGCGGCGATGTCACCCACCCGCAGCGACTCGGCACCGGTGGCGGCGGAGATCAGCGCGAACATCAGCGGCAGCTCGTAGGCCAGGCCCTGAGCGAGGAACCGGTACCCACCGATCAGGGAGAACGCGGCGTTGGGCCCCCAGCCGGCCAGCCACAGCCCGGCCCAGACCAGCACCTCCATGGCGTTGAACCACACGATCCCGACCGACGGATCGGCGACCGCATGGCCGCCGAAAGGGATGACCAGCGTCGACAGCACGGCGGCCACCGGCACGGTCACCACACCCGTCCGCCACAGCAGCCGGTCCTGGGCGGGCAGCCGCCGCGGCTGCGCCACCAGCGCCCGTGGCACACCGAGAAACGGTCGCACCGCGCCGGCGACGCCGACGGGCCGGCCCGCGTCCCTCGCGTCCAGCACCGCGTTCCCGGCCACCGCCAGCGCCGCCAGGACGACCAGCAGTCCCGGAGCGGCCAGCAGCGTCCACCACTCCCCCGCCTCAACCACGCGCCACCTCCACCACGCCGCGGGAGACCAGTTCGTCCGGGTCGGGGTCGAGACTGGCCACGACGAGGCGGGCGGCAGCAAGCTCGGCTCCCTCCAGCAACCGGGGCAGCAGCGCGATCAGGGCGGCCGACGGCGGGTGTTGGGCACTCCAGGGACCACGCGGGCTGTCCTCCACCGCCACATCCAGAGGCGCGGGGTCCTCCAGCCGCGGCAGGTCGTGCCGGATGTCGGCAAGCCACTGCCGGTAGCGGGAGGTCACATCTCCGCCGGCCCGCGCCGCCGGACCCCCCACCCCGGCCTCCCGCGCCTTCCGCGCCGTGACGACGCCGATGCCGCGGGTCAGCCACGCCAAGGTGCGGGACCTGCCGACCCTGCGGGTGAAGCGCTCCAGCCGAGGCGCCACAGCGGCACGAGGCGCGCCGGACAGCAGGTCGTCCCGCAGCCGCCGGGCCCGCACCGCCTCGGCGGGCCAGCCCGCCACCGCCAGTAGCCGCCCCAGGCTGTCGAGATGCGCTGCCGCGCGCCGGCGCACCGCCTCCCCCACGGGTACCGGCTCACCCGAGGACGCCCGGAGCCACGGCTGCACCCAGAAGGCTTCGGCCGCTGCGTCGTCAGATGGCCTTGCCGGTTCGTCGACGTCGACCCGCTGGACCACGTCGCCTTGCAGCACCAGGCGGACCGTCAGGCCCGCGGTCCAGTCGGCCAGGAAGGGCCCCAGCGGCAGATGCAGCTGATCCAGCGTCAGGCCGTCACGGTCCGCGCCCTGCTCTGCCATCGGCAGCCCGCCCGGCATGTCCGTCTGTCCGCCGGCGTGACCGCCATGACCGCTGTGTCCCCCGTGGTCACCGTGACCGTCGGCGTCCTGGCCGTCGTGGGGCTGGCCCCCGTCACCGTGCCCCGCTGCCTCGTCCTGGCCGGCCGCGTGCGGGGCGTGCTCGCCGTCGGGCCCGCCGTGGGCGTCATCCGCCCGGCCGGCCTCCCCCTCCCCGACACCGTCACCGTCGTGGCCGGGAGCCTGGTCATCACCTTCGTGCCGCTCCCGCGGGCCGTGTTCTGCCTCCCGGTGTCCGCCCGCTTCGGCCGGGGGTGCGGCCGACTCGTGCTGGACGGCCGGTGAACCGAGGAGGGCACGGCCGGCGTCCAGCGCGGCCTCCACCTCATCAGCCGTACGGGCGTGCACCCGGGCACGCGGTGCGGGCATGTCACGCCACAGCCGCTCCAGCGCCGTCCGCAACTCCAGGAGGTCGGGGCCGGCCACGAGGAGGAGATCGGCCTGCGCCGGAGTGGACGCCTGTGGCCAGTCGCGCGCTCTCAGCAGTCGCTCAGCAACCAGCCGGACCGCTGCCCCGCCCGGCACGGTCGCCAGCAGCACGCGCGGTCGCGCCGCGGTGGCACGCAGGGCCAGGCCGGTCAGGTCCATCGCAGCGCGCCCTCCCGCCACGCGTAGACGACCCCGGTGACCAGGACGGCGAGGAAGACGAACATCTCGATCACCGCGCTCGGCCCCATGGCGGAGATCACGCGCGTCCACGGATACATGAAGACCATCTCCATGTCGAAGGTGAGAAACAGCATCGTCACCGTGTACCAGCGCACATGGAACCGGCTCACCGCGTGTTCCGTGGGCTCCAGCCCGGACCCGAACGGCGCCGCGTCCGGCGTGCCGGAACCGATCCGCGCCGCCCACGCCGCCCCGTACACACCGCCGACGGCGATCAGGGCGATGCCGAGCAGCGACAGGGCCGCCGTCGTGCCGCTCATGCGCCCTCACCCGCCCGGGCGGCGACCGAACGGCCGGACGAGCCCGGCAGGATCCGGTCGCCGCGCCCCGCGTGCGCCAACGTCCTCTCACTCACGGCCATGCGATGCCTCCTCGGGACATGACTGGCGCGCCGCGTACCCCCGGGGTGTAGCGGGCATTCCTTCACGGACCATCCGGCCGCTTACCCGCCGGCTCGTGTGCGGCACGGGCGGACCCGGGGACCAGCAGGCTGCCGCCCCACCACTGTCGGGCCCGTTCATCCCGAATGCGGTGGAGTGGACACGCCTGCTCGCAGCGACTGCACGCTCGGCGCCCATGCAACAGTGCTCGTGCCGGCCGACTTGGCGCTCACACTCGTCGCCCGGCTCTGCAGACGGTGGCGCACTCGTCCGCGCGGCTGCTGTCCGCGCCGTGGCACTTCTCCCGGTCCACCCGCCCGAATCGGCAGCACGGGTATCGAGCGTGCCCGGACAGCAGTGGTCACGACAGAAGCCTCCAGCGGTGTCCAGCGACGACTGATGCCGTCCACGTAGGGGTAACACCGCGCCGGACGCCGCAAACCGCCGAGTGCTTCGTCGGCCACCGCTCGGCCTCGACCGCACGGTGCGTTGAACGGCGGCAGCTCTACGGACCGGGTGTCGTCGTCGTGTCCTGGCCTCCCGGACGGCAGCCTGCGGGCCTACTCGTCGGACACCGCTGTCACGCTCCTGTCACCGACTGCGTCGCTCCCCCGGGTCTGCAACGCCCTGACCGGGTATGACGCGCTCGTCCAGGGCTGGCCAGAACGCCCGCGGACGGTCTCTACCACCTATGCCATGTCGTAGCGCAGGACTCGCACGCCAACACCACAGATCATGGACCAAGGTCCGGACCAAGTCGGCTCAGCAGCAGACGATTGCACCCTTTTTGTCGCCGGTCAGTGGCGACGGCGAGCGTGCACCACCAGCAAACGAAGAACCTGCTGACCTCAGCATCGAATCAGGCCGCTTCCCACATGCCTGCTTCTGTGAGCTGTTGACGTGCTCGCCCGTTGAATATTCGGTCATCCGGCGCTGCGGGGCAGCCACTGCTTCGCGTATTCCGCGACCGTCTTCTGCCCCAGTCCCCGGCGCGCTTCCGCGACAGACGGCGCCGTGCGCTTCTTCTCCGCACAGATCTGCGTCAAGCGCTCGATCGCATCGTCCTGCGTGTCGAACCCGCCCTCCTCGACCTGCTTCCCCAGACCGTTGCGGAAGCGGATCGTGTACGGGCGTAGGCACCGCGTCGGCCTGACACAGCCGCAGTCCGTGAAGAACGAGCCCATACCGCAAGCAAGTTGACGAGCCACGTGACGCACCTTCCGAGCGGGAGCCGGGCTTTTGCGCCCAGGCCCCCCGCCACGGCGGTCACCAAGTCAGCAAGCCAGGACGCCCTCGCACCCGATGCTGACCATTTGCTGACCCGAGCGACCCTACTACGCCTCTGACCTGCACAAACACCCAGATGCTAGATCTTGGACTTGAACATCGTTCGCAGCACTTTGGACTCCTGGAAGACGGCTCCCTGCCTGCTTTGTCCAGGTCAAGGGCGGTCTTCACCGTACACGGGCACGCCTCCCGGTCGAAGACCTTGCGGAACATCGTGCACCGTACCGAGCAGGCTTCCCGCCTGGGCTTCTGTGCGAGGCAGGCTGTGGTGACGCCGCAGACCGGGCGCTTGTCCGGGCAGCCGTCTCGGACAGTTCGGGGACTGGTGCCGATCAGGTGCCGACTTACCTGACGGGACATCAGGAACGGGAGAGGTGGAGAACGAGCGACTCGGCCACGCCCACATCGGCGTCACAACCGGCGCCTACGCCCACGTCCGACTCCGCCTGCAACGCCAAGCCGTCGACACCCTCGGCATCGCCCTCAACTCAACCGACGACGGCCCTGACGACTCGCCCGCCACAGCAGTTGTCCGCTGACGTTGCCGTCACCGTTGCTCAGGGACCTGCGGGCGGCGGCGCGGCTCGACGCAGTCGGCTGAACGGCGCGCGTCGGCCCTGACCCTCTGCGCCGCTTCCCGCCCGGGCGGCTGCCGTGCGACCCGAGCCACCGCGTCCCGCCCGAGTGTGCGAGGGCTCGTGCGGCGGACCGCCATGCGCGGCCACTGATCCGGTGCGCTCCGGAAACCGGCATGCGCGTTAGCGTGATCCTCTGCCGCATGGAGTGTCCATGGGCCGGGTCGGCCCGCACGAGGGTCTGCGACGGAGAGTGACGGAACTGCGATGAGTGAACTGACGAAGCCCGAGGTCGACGTCCCGGAGGGTGCCGCGCCTGCCGAACTGACCGTCCGGGACCTGATCGTCGGGGACGGGGCCGAGGTGAAGCCGGGCACGGTGGTCAGGGTCCACTACGTCGGGGTGACCTTCGAGACCGGGAAGGAGTTCGACTCCTCCTGGGACCGTGACCAGCCCTTCAAGTTCGCACTGGGCAGCGGCAGGGTCATCAAGGGCTGGGACCGGGGGTTGAGGGGGATGAAGGTCGGCGGTCGGCGCGAGATCGTCGTTCCCCCGCGTCTCGGCTACGGCAACCAGTCGCCCTCGCCGTTGATCCCGGCGGGCTCGACCCTGGTCTTCGTGGTGGACCTGCTCGACTCGTACTCCGCCGGCGCAGGCGGCTGGAGCAACGCCCGCTGACCCGGACCGTTCCTGTTTCCGCGCCCTCGCCCTCGCCCTCGCCCCGGGCGTTCTCGTCATGGATCCGCGCACCCGGATCCTCCGCCCACTCCAGCGCCCACGCCTTGAGTTCTTCGATCTGCCGGGAGGTGAGCCCGTACACGGTGCAGTCCTCGTCCTCGTACCAGTCCGCGCCGATCAGCCGGTCCCGGAGGTCTTCGAGGTCGAACTCGTCGTGGGCGCGACGGCGGCCCAGGGATTCGAGGTCTGCGGTGGAGCGGTGGCGGGAGGCGGCCTGGACGTCGATAGCGATCCCGCAGCACCTCGGCACGGGGGGCGGTGATCGTCGCGTCCATGCATCCGGTATCGCTGCCGGGAGGCGGCATGGCGGATACGGGGCTCCCCTGTCGTACGTACGAGTCGGGCGCCGCACACTCCTCCCTCGGGCATCTCCCATTGAGCGCGTTCCATCCTGAGAATCGCAGGTCATGGGCCCTGGTGTGGGTCGTGGCCGGTGGGCTCCGGCTGGTCGGGGGCGAGATCGGCAGGACGTGATCGTCTGTCACGGGTGAGGTCGGGCGGTCCGAGGCGGGCCCGGCGGCCGGCCGCGTAGGTTCCGCGGCATGACGGATGTGCTGACGTGGACGGTGCAGCAGCGGCTTGAGCTGGAGGAACGTGCGGAGCTGTCGCGCACGGAGCCGGCCGGTATCTCCTCCGCCCGGCCCGGCCGGTCCAGCGAGATCAAGGAAGCGAACCGGCTGATCAGCCGCGAACGCGCCGCCGTCGAGCACGGGTTCGCCCACCTCAACTCCTGGCGCATCCCGACCAGGGTCCGCGCGAACGCCCGCCACGCGACCACCCTCCTGCGGGCCCTCCTCGTCCTCGCGAACACCGGGTCCAGAGGTGACCGACGATCCCCCCCACTCGCACCTGAAACAATGGCGATCAGGCACAGCGGGGCGGCGCGATCGGTTGCGCACCGTTCTTGCCGCGGCTGGGGAGGACGGTGCTCGGCGACAGTGTGGCTGAGGGCGGCGATGCCGTCGGAAGACGGGCTGAGGATACGGAGTGCTGCTGTTCATGCGGTTTCGAAAGAGCGCTGTCATCGCGGTTGTGTGTGCCTTGGTCGCTGGTGTATCGGGGGACCGTGCCGGCACCTCCGCGCCCGCAGGGGGACCTGTGGAGGACCTCCTGAACGGCAGGGACTGGGCTCACTTCGCCGGCGGGAAGCCCACGCACACAGGGGTACGGGTCACACCCCTCGACCGGCGCATCACACGCCAGGACGGTACCGGCGGACAGCCGAACCCACCGGTGAACCTGCGCGGTCCCCACCTGGTGTTCCGAGGGGATGTCCGGATCGAAGCCGGCCTGCGGCGTACGGATGACACGGATGCCTACCTGCATCTGTACGGTGAGACGCCGGTCGTCTACGACGAATGGCGCCACGAACGGCGCGGCGTGCGCATCGGCGTGGTCGGCGGGAGGCTCCGGATCGACCGCTGGGACGGGGACTCCGACAGACCTGCGATGACCCGGACCTTCGGGAGCGGCCTGGGGCTCGAAGTCCGCCTCGCCGTCGAAGTCCGCGCGAACAGGCTTGTGCTGGAGGCCGACGGCAGGGTCGTGGGAACCGTTCCCGCACGGGACGTCTTCGGCAGTGGCCGCATCTGGTTCGGCGCGGATGCGGGAGCCCTCGGGAAGGGCTGGACCCTCAGCGATCTCCACGCGCGGTCACTGGGACGGGGCCGGATGTCCGTCGTGGACGCGCCTGGCCTGCAAGTGCCCCGGTCCAGCGATGCGATGCGTGATCTGGCGGCGGTTCTCCCACGCCCGATCCGTATGGGAACCGCCCTGGCCGCGGGCCCCTTGCTGACTGACAGCGCCTACCGCCGGACGGCGGGTGAGGAGTTCTCCATGCTTACGCCGGAGAACGACTTCAAGCCGCAGTTCGTCCAGCCTCGACGCGGCGTGTTCGCGTTCGCGGAAGGCGATACCTTGGTGGACTTCGCCGAGGCCAACAGGATGAAGGTGCACGGCCACACCCTCGTCTGGTTCGAAGCCCTGCCCGCATGGATGCGTACCGAGATGACGCACGAGCAACGCAGGCGCGTCATGGTGGAGCACATACGCGCGGTAGCGGACCACTTCCGGGGGAAGGTGGCGGAATGGGACGTGGTGAACGAGCCCATGTCCGACGAGGATGAGGACTACTCCAACGGCAACCGGGGCGTGCGGCCACAGTTGTGGTTCGAAGCGATGGGTGAGCAGTACATCGACATCGCCTTCCGTGCTGCCCGCGAGGCCGACCCGCACGCGGTGCTGTACCTCAACGAGTACGGGGTGGAGGAGGACGGTCCACGCTGGGATGCCCTCTACGCGCTGCTGATCCGGTTGAAGGAGCGGGGCGTTCCGATCGATGGCGTCGGTTTCCAGGACCACGAATACGCCGTCGGTGACCGTACCGACCCCGAGGTCTTCCGAC
This sequence comes from Streptomyces sp. NPDC059787, assembly GCF_042732315.1. NCBI lineage: Bacteria > Bacillati > Actinomycetota > Actinomycetes > Kitasatosporales > Streptomycetaceae > Streptomyces > Streptomyces sp. NPDC059787. The sequence goes on along the minus strand of NZ_JBHWHX010000009.1, from coordinate 147,684 downwards.
GCAAGGTCCGGGCTTTGGCCGGGCTCGGCCTGAAGGCCCGGGTCTCGGAGGCGGACGTCCTCGTCGACGAGGACGAAGAGGACGTCCAGGCCCGCCAGTTGGCGGGGAAACTCGCAGTCTGCGGCGAAGAACCCAACTGCACCTCGTTCTCGACCTGGGGTTTCACCGACAAGTACGGCTCCACGGCTGACCTGCGGCACTATCCCCCGAGTCCGGGAAACGCTCTTCCCTGGGACGCGACGTACGAGGTGAAACCCGCCTACTGGGCACTGCGTGACGTCCTGGACGACGCTCGCCGCTCAGGTACTGGACAGGTACGGCGAACACCGCGAACGACCAGTGGGACCGTTTCATCCTGATTCCGCAGTTCGCGGGGCTGGTGTGGTCCGGGAGTGACGGACTCCTGTTCGCCGGCTTGTGCGTGTTCGAGTGGATCTGCCGGCGCACCCGGTGGACGTGGTCGGCCACGACGTGGTTGACGTTCACGATCCGGACGGCGCCGGGCGGCGCGACAACGGGTGGCTGCCGCGAGCACCGGGACGAAATCCGGAGGAGTCCCGCTTCTTCTTCCAGGACGGGCCGGACGTCCACGGTCCGTGGCATCGGCCGGCGCCTACGGCACGCTCCTGTGCCGCGCCCCGGCAGACGCTCTTGGCCCTTTTCACACGGAGCCGTCGGTCGTACCCGGCGCTTCCGCCGCCCGCCGCACCGGATCAGCCCTTCCGCGCCCATGACCTGCATGAAGGGAGTGAGGACGGGGCAGACGAGCCGCCTGGACATATGGAGGATGCCATGACCATGACGGAGCAGCCGGTCGAGACGGCTGGGGAGGAAACCGCCTGCTGCGCGCGCCACGACAGCCACGGTCCGAAAGCCGGTGCCGAAGCGCCGGAAACACCGCGTGAGCGGGTCAACCGCCGCTGGAACGAGATCCTGCAGGAGACGCGGGTCACCCAGACCGGCGTGCAGATCCTCTTCGGGTTCCTGCTCAGTGTGGCCTTCACCCCGCTGTTCCGGGAGTTGGGGACACTGGACCACGCCATCTACGTCACCACCGTGGTGCTCGGCGCCGCGGCCACCGGATCTCTCATAGCGCCCGTCTCCATCCACCGCTTCCTGTCCGGACAGCGCATGAAGGACGAGGTGGTCGAGGCCGCCTGCCGCTTGATGATGTGCGGCATGGTCCTCCTCGCGCTGACCATCGGCTGCACACTCCTGCTGATCCTCCGTTTCGTGGTCCCCGGCGTCCTCGCCGAAGTACTCGTCGGCGCGGTCATGCTGTGGTTCGGCCTGTGCTGGTACGCGCTGCCGCTACGCCTGCGGCACCGCGCCGCTCGGCGCTCGCGCACCGACGGCGCATGACGCTCCGGGGGCACACGGGAGGGCGGGGCACCGTCGGCTCGTCACCGAAGCGCAGGGATTCCGCCCGGTCCTCCACGTCGGACTTACAGGCGACAGGACCTGCGAGGGAGGGGAGCTCGACGGTGTGGTCGGCGCGCCGCTCCGGAGGTTCGTCTCGGTCCGTCGGCGCATCTGCGAAGTGGCCGGCGAAGGAGTTCCCGGCGTTGTCGACCGGAGCGTAGATGTGTCCGAAGCGGCCGTCGGCCGTCGGCCGTCGGCGAGGGCCTCCCGGGCGTGTCCGTCTCCGGACCGCGTCCGGCGCCGGCGCCGAGGACGCCCTTGCCCGTCAGGAGTTTCCTTCAGGTGCCGTGTTCCGGCACCCGGTGCGGCGGGTACTCGTGCGTGGCCTTCGGTTTCATTCGTGTACGGGGCTTTCGCCCGGGACACCTGTCACCGATCACGACATCCGCGGACCGTCGGCACAGAAGGCGGTACACCAGTGAGCACACGACGTGGCACGGCCCTGGTGACGGGAGCCTCCTCCGGCATCGGCGCGGCCTATGCCGGACGGCTGGCCTCCCATGGGTGGGACACCGTCCTCGTGGCCAGAAGGGCGCGGCGGCTCGACGACCTCGCGCAGCGACTGCGCGAGGCGACGGGCACCGTGGTGGAGACCCTCGTGGCCGATCTGTCCGAACCCGACGACCTGGCACGGGTGACGCGGCGTGCGGCGGGCGACGACATCGGATTCCTCCTCAACAACGCGGGGATCAACGGCTACGGTCCGTTCGCCGGACTCGAACCGGAGCTCATGACGAAGATCCTCGACCTCAACGTCCTCGCCGTCACCGCGCTCACGCGGGCCGCGGTCCCGGCCATGCTGGAACGCGGGCGCGGCACCCTGGTCAACGTGGCCTCACAGCTGGCCTTCGCGGGCGCGCTGCCGCCGCATCCGCTGCCCGAACGCGCGGTGTACGGCGGCACCAAGGGCTACGTGGTCACCTTCACCCGCACGCTCGCCGCCGAACTGGCCGGCACCCCGCTGCGGATCCAGGTGCTGTGCCCCGGGCTGACCGCCACCGAGTTCCATCGGTCGCGTGGCGACAAGCCCGTCCCGGGGCGGAACCAGTCCGTGCACGAGGACGGCGGCATGCCCGTGGACCAAGTCGTCGACGCGTCACTGGCCGCGCTGGACACCGGCGAGGTGGTGTGTGTGCCGGGGCTCGAGGGCCCGGCCCCGATCGACGGTCTGGCAGCGGCCGAACTGGCGATCCGCACGGCGGCCCGCCGGGGCGGGAGCTGACCCGGCTCGTCCGCACGGCGGACGACCGCGTGCCGGCGGGGCCGGGGCGGGACAGCCGGAACCGGCCACAGGCCGTCGCGGGGCCGAGAGACGGGGCGGACTCGCCGCTGCGGGACACGACCACGGCACGGGTGACGCCCGGCGGTTCGGGTACCACGGACGGTCAGGAGGGAACACCATGACGCGCGTGAAGCAGTACGCCGTAGCCGCCACCGGACAGTGGACGGACCGGGAGGAGGGCCGCCGCCGGCTGCCCGCGGGCGAGGTGCACGCCTGGGAGCCGGGCCTGAACCAGACCGTTTGCGGGTTGTCCCTGAGCCGCTCGGAACTGATCCGTTTTTCGCATGTGGTCTGGCAGGACACCTTCCCCGAATCCGGAGGCGCGGCGGACCGCGTCCGGCGCGTGTGCCCCCGCTGTGCCTCTGTCGCAGGACGCCGCGGCAGCGACGCCCGTCCCCGGTGGCGCCGCACGAACCCCCGACCGTGAGCGACTGGGCAGGAAGCCCCGTCCGTCAGCGGCACCGCACGGACAAGGGCCCGGGCCGGACCCGTCGGTCGTCATCCGTGCGTCCGAAACCGTGTCTCCACCGAGGTCGGACTCGTGGCGCCGTGGGGGCTGACGGCTGATCGTCCGATGCGCTCGCCGTCTCAGCCGGACCGGCCGGTGGAGGGACCGGTGGCTCTGTCCGTGCCGTGGAAGCGGCCCTGGTCGCACCGGGCGTCGATCTCGGCGTCGTCCTCCTCGCTCAGTTGCGCATCCAGCGCGACACCGATGACGCGTCGGGCGCGGGCCAATCGCCGAGCGACATCCCGGTCGGCGACGAATGTGCCGACGGTGTACTCGTCGGCGGTTCCGGATGCCTGGCGGGATCCGAGTCGGTCGAGGGAAACGACGAACTCGTTCAGGTCCTGCAGGACTGCCACGACCTCGTCGAGGGGCATGCGGATCTCTCGGGAGGACATGTCCATCAGCCGGTTCGACTCCGGAGTCAGCACTCGGCCCGGATCCTGATCCCACTGGTCGGGGCTGATCCGGGAACGGGTGCGGCCACCGGTGACCGGACGAACTCGGCCGGACGGCCGGGCGGTCCACCGCGAGCTTCGACATCCTCGCGCCGGCTCTCACGGGCGAGGCGGGCTGACCGGCCGTTGTCCACGAGGGGGCCGGTCAGCGACAGGCGGTACCCGATAGTGACGGGCGCCTGCTCCTCAGCCGTGTCAGGCGTCGTTTCCGGCGCGTCCCGTGGCGAGCAGCTGCGTCTCCCAGCCGAAGGCGACGCCGGTGGCGCCCCCGTGCTGGAGCAGGACCTCGGTCAGGGCCGGGAGCGTCTTCTCACGCGCGTAGTCGCGCTGCCACTCACTCATCACGGCCAGCCAGGTGATCGGTACCACTCCCGCCTGGACCATGCGCCGTACGGCCATCTCATGAGACTCCTTCGAGGCACCGCCCGAGGCGTCGGTGACGACGAAGACCTCGAAGCCCTCACCCGCCGCCTGTATCGCCGGCATCGCGACACAGACCTCCGTCCAGAGGCCGGCGATGATCAGCTTCTTGCGGCCGGTCGCCTTGACGGCGTCGACGACGCGCTCGTCCTGCCAGGTGTTGACCCACGTGCGGTCGATCGGCTTCTGCTCCGGGAACACATCCTGGAGCCCTTTGATGAGGTGGCCGCCACGCTCCTCCAGTACGGTCGTCAGGATGGTCGGCACGTCGAACAGCCTGGCGGTCTTGGCCAGGCCGACAGCGTTGTTCACGATCATCGTGGGTTCGTGGCTGTGCAGGTTGGCGAACTGGAACGGCTGGTGGTCGATCAGGACGACGACGCTCTCCTCGGGCGTCAGCAGCGCCTGCAGTCCGGACTTCGTCTCGTTGCTCATGGGGTCCCTCTCCGGGTCTTCGTATCCGTGGGTTCGGAGCACTCGGACGGACGCTGTCGATATCGATGCCGGAACACAGCCGTACGCGTCCGCGCGGTCACCCCGAGGCCGATTCGGCCGATCACCACGCCGCATCGGCTGACATCGCGTCACGAGCGGGCTCGGCCTCCGCATGAAGACGGCTCGCATACTCGGCGGCGGCCCGTCCGGTCGAGTTGATGATGTGTCATCTACATTAACATCGAAACTTGACGTGTCAACTAGATGCGTACACCCCCGCGCTCCGCAACACCATTGATGTGAAAGGTTGTTGCCAGCTCGTACGCCCACCTCGGACTCGGACCGGGGCCACGAAGCGGCGGGGTTCGGGGCGGGTGGGGTGAAGTGCGCCCGGTACACGGACGAACCGTCCGTGTCGTCCACTGCGCCTGCCCGGCCGGGGCCGACCCGGTCGTGGCCCCTCTGCCGGGAGGGGAAGGAGTCGGCAGGTCAGGTCCGCTCAGCCGAGCTGCGTCTTCAGCCACCGCAGGACATCGGGTGTGACCGGGTCCGTGATGTCCGCGAACTCATCGTGTCGCTTGAGGAACTTGGCGACGTAGGGGCAGACCGGGACGATCCGCATTCCGGATGCGCGCACGTCGACGAGTGCCTGCTGGACCAGCCGTGGGGCCAGCCCCTGGCCGGCGAAGGTCTCGTCGATCTCCGTGTGGAAGAAGACACGTCGCACGCCCAGGTCACGGTAGGCGGTCAGACCGGCACGTCGGCCGTCGACCAGGATCTCGTACCGGCGACCGGCGTCCGCACGCTCGACGACCGCGGTGATGGAGGGTTCGCTCATGGTGTGCCTTTCACAGGGGAGGTCAGCAGGCCGGCGGGTTCCGGCGCGGCGTGATGACGGCGTTCGGCTTCCGCGTTGCTCACCGAGAGCACCTCTCACATAATTTGGTTGTCACATCAACTATGATGCCACAGGGCAGGCCGCTGGCCGAAGCACCCGCACGAGCACAGGCCACTTCGAACGTGGCCCGAAGGAGGCCCCGACATGAGCGACCGCACCCACATCTCCCCGCCCCGCAGGGTCTTCATCGACAAACAGAGCCCCAAGGCCTTCCATGCCCTGGTGCAGGTCTCGGAGGCGGTCCGAGCAGCAGCCTCCGAGGCCGGGCTCGACCGCACCACCGTGGAACTGATCAACCTCCGCGTGTCGCAACTCAACGGCTGCGCCTACTGCCTCGACGTGCACACCGGAGCGGCCCTGCGCACCGGTGAATCACCGCGGAGACTCGGAATTCTGAGCGCATGGCGGGACACCGGCCTGTTCACTCCCTCGGAGCGCGCCGCCCTGGCCCTGGCCGAGGCCACAACCGATCCGGTGAACGCCACGGCCCAGGCATCCGCCTACGAGGCCGCCCGGGAGGTTCTCTCCGAGGACCAGATCTCAGCCGCGATCTGGGTGGCGGTCACCATCAACGCGTTCAATCGTGTGTCGATCATGAGCAAGCACCCCGTACCGCCGCTTCACGACAAGTAGAGGCGGCCGTCCACAACGAAACCGGTCCCGGTCTCGTTGTGGACGGGGACCGCCTCAGGGGCGGGGCAGGTTTCGCGGGTTGGCGCCGGCCAGGTCGAGCATCTTGCCGACGCCGCCGTCGAGCACTGTCCGGCCCGCGGCGAAGGCGGCGGCCTCCTCGTTCCGTACATGCACCCACTCGATGCCGTCGGTACGACGCACCGCGTCGACCACCGAGTTCAGGCTGTCACCCACCACGCCGTAGATCCGTGCCACGCCCGCCTGGCGCAGAACGTCCACCATCTGCTGGGCCACTGTCGGATTCCGCATCGCCGGCCTTCTCCCCTCGGGCTGCACACCTGTCCCACATGACTCTCGCCGGCCTCAATGTCGTTCCGCTCATCAACCCGCGGCCGCTCGGACTGATGGACGCCTGGAGCCACGACGACCGGGCCGGCTCAGCCGGGGAGACGGGTGAACTCGTTGCGGAGACGGCTGATGAGACCCTGAGCATCGAGCGTGGCGTGTTCCACCCCGGCGACGGTGATGAGGCCGCCGTCCGTCTTGCGTGCCGCGCAGACCCACTCGGCCCTGAGCGTGCCGTCATCAAGGACCGTGGTGTTCCAGAAGTGCTTCATCTCGGCGTGGGCGGCGAAGTGGGCACGGTAGAAGGCTGCGACGGCCTCACTGCCGTGCGCCGGCTCCGGACCGATCTCGACAGTCGCGTCCGCCGCGAAGAGTGCCAGCGCTTCGTCCAGAGCCGCTTCGTCATGGACCGCCCGGTCGGACAGACCCATGTAACGGTCCAGTGCGGTGGAGGTCGTGGTCATGATGGCCGTCACACTCTCTTCGTCATGTCGGGGTTCTTGAACGATCAGCCGGACGGAGCCGTGAGCACCGTCAGGGGCGCCGTACTCGGACAACCGCACGGCCGCGTCACTGACCGCAGGACCCCGCGTGGTCGCAGTACGGCTGGAGGCGGCTCTGCCCGCAGCCGCACAGCGTGACCCTGGTCTCGGCGCGTGCGCCCTGTGGCGTGTCCACACTCAGCTCCCCGCGCACGGTCAGCTGCCCGGTGGCACTGCGGATGATCGTGGTGGGCCGGTCGGGGGTTTCCGTCCCGCCCTCTGCGAGTTCGTACCGGAGCGCGCCCGAGGGACAGCGCCGCACCACTTCCGCCAGGCGTTCGGCCGTGGATTCATCCGGCTGGATCCACGGCCGTTTCGTCGGGTCGAACACTTCGGGCAGGCCATGGACGCATTCGGCGGCATGGAGGCAGCGCCTGGCCTCGAAGGTCACCGCGATCGCCTCCGTCCGGTACGTCTTCTGCTCGGATTCGCCACTCATGCCCGCCTCCGTCACTGTCGTGCTCGGCTTCTCAGTCACTGACCTTGCTGCGGGACTGGTACAGCAGGTCCTGGTAATCGGGGTGCCGGCTGATCCAGCCCGCGAAGAAGGGACAGGTGGCCAGCACCCGCAGGTTCGCGGTGCGTGCCTCGTCAAGGGCCGTACGAACCAGCGCGGACCCGACTCCCGCGCCCTCGTACTCCGCCTCGACCTCGGTGTGCACGAACGCGATGAGCTCCGTCGTACGGATGTATTCCGCGACGCCCGCCACCTTGGACTCTCCATCGACATGGGCCTCGTAGCGCTTCGCCTCGGGCGCGTCGCTCACTTCGACCGTCATGTGTCCTCCTTGTGGGTTTGATCCCGTTCGACTCGGCAGAATCCCGTCAGCCGGGACATCAACCTAACCCCATCAGGTTGATGTATCAACTTAACCGTCGACGAGGGAGCGAGCACGTGATGCGGGAGGACCCGCCGACACGTCCCGTGACTCGACCCGCAGGAGGCGCGGCTCCCGCCGCTCGTCCTCGCCTTGGCGCCGGACGGCTTCGGCACGTTCCCCACCCGCCCGGCAGGCATCGCTCCCGGCGCCTTCCGGCTCGCGCACCAAGGCCCGGTCCGTGCCGAAGCATCTTGGCCACGACGGACACGGCCTCGCCGGGGGTCACGTCGCCACCGCGAGTGGATGAGCTGTCAACAATTTCGTTAGACTGCCCTCATGGACGCACCGCCACGCTGGCTCGATCCGGAAGAGAAGGCCGCCTGGGACAACTTCATCCGCATGCAGGAGAAACTCATCGGACGACTGTCCCGCCGCCTGCAGGCCGACTCCGGGATGTCAGCCTCCGACTACATCGTGCTCGTCAGCCTCACCGAAAGGGGCGACGGACGGATGCGCCTCTTGGACCTGGCCAAACTCGTGGAGTGGGAAAAGAGCCGGATGTCCCATCAGGTCACGCGGATGGCGAAACGCGGGCTCGTGTCCAGGGAGGAATGCCCCGACGACGGACGCGGAGCGTTCATCGTCGCCACCCCGGCCGGTTACAAGGCGATCGAAGAGGCCGCACCCCAGCACGTCGAGCACGTCCGTCGGCTGTTCGTCGAGGCCCTGACCCCGAACCAGCTCAGCACACTCGCCCGGCTCAGCAAGCGCGTCCTGGACCACATGGAGAAGCAGCCGGACTGACCGGGCGAGGGGATACGGCTCCCCGTATCACGGGACGGCGGCCCGCGCACCAGCCCGGCAGGGACGTCCCGGTGCGCGGGCCGCCGGCCGAGTTCGCGACGGACGCGCCCATTGCCGAGCCACTCGTCCGGGGTCAGGGGGCCGGCCGGCAGGCCAGGCATTCCGCGGGCCTCCCCGAGCGTCGGCTGGTGTCTCCTGCCAAGGGCCTCGGAGGCCGTGGCCGACGTCCCGGTCGACGGGACAGTCACTCGCCGCTCTCACCCACGTCGTTTCGATCCGCCCGTCGGAACACGGCGCCGGGACGGCTTCGCGAAAATGCCACCGCCGTACCCTTGTGTCCGATGTTCGCTCGCCATCTGCGGGTACACGGCGACAAATTCACCGCGAGTGGTGGTGTGTTCCGCCAGCCGGTACCTGACGACATAGGCGTGATCACGCGTGCCACGCTCGGTGAAGCGTGAGGTCATCTCCCCGATGCATCGGCAATGTGACGCGGTGAAGCGCTGACAGGTACGGCCTCTTACCACGGCGGACGCGGCGCGGACACCACAGTGCGAAGATTGCAATTACGCATGGAGGACGAATGCGGCCAATAATTAAGGACTATCCGGCCGAGGCACTCGCAGATGTGAAGTCGGATACGTCCGGAGAGCCGGCGGGACACACCCCTGGGCTCGTGGCTGCGGACCCTGAGCACCTCAGCGCAGCCTTTGCCATGCTTGACGGAAAGACATATGGCGCCGGTGACATCGATATCGAGTTCACGATCCAATCGATCTCCAAGCCGTTCGTATACGCCCTGGCACTGTCTGATCACGGATTCGACTCCGTGCTCGCCAAAGTCGGTGTCGAGCCCTCCCGGGAATCATTCAACAGGACATCAACTGTTGGCCCAGGGCTATCGGGTCATCACTGAGCGTTTTCGGAGCGGCCACCGGTCGGGTGACGAGGTGGTCTCCCGCGACGCACAAGGCTCCTGTGCCGTTGAGAGAGGTGTTCGACGTCTCGACTCATCAGCACAGGGGCCTCGTTGGTTCCCCTTCCTGCCGCACTCGACCTGCCTCACGCCCTGGTCGAGTGGGTAACCGTGCTCATCGTCACCCATGAGGGTGACCGCCGCCGCAAGCTCCCGCCCCACCAGCGTGCTCTCGTCGCCCTGGTCCATCTTCGCCGGCACGACACGCTCACGCAGATCGCCACCGGGTTCGGCACATCCGTCGGCACTGCCCATGCCTATGTCACCACCATTGTCGACCGGCCCGCCCGCGCCGGCCTCGACGTAGGGGTGGGGCGGCGGGCCGTCGCCGGGAGGCGCGGGGGCGCCGGGTCCCGCAGTAGGCCACTGCCGCGGCGCAGGTCAGCAAGCCGGACACCGTCCGGCTTGCTGACCATTTGCTGACCAGGAGGCGGCGGTCAGGGCGCTGACCTGCGGAAACACCTAAATGCTAGACCTTGGACCTGAACATGGTACGAAGCATGGAGAAATCCCCGTTTTGTCTGCCCCCTGCCTGCTTCTTGCAGGTCAAGGGCGTTCTCCGGAGGTTACAACGAGCCGCGTGTCCGGTCGGCCGCTTCGGGTGTTCCAGGACTCACACCGCGTCGGGGCGGCGGTCCGGCCGGACGCCCGTGCCTCCGTCGCGTCCGGGGTATTGACGCCCTGTGAAACAAGTCAATAGTTTCAGTATCTTCGACTCACAGCCCACGAACAGCCCACGACCCGCACGGCACCGCGCAGCCACGTCATCCGGCTCACCGGCGGCATCGTCATCCCCACCCGTACGGCAGGGTGCCGGTCGACGCGGAGACCGTCCGCTTCTGCGATCCGACCGCTCGTGCCGCGAGCCGGTGGCCGCGATTCCGACAGGAGGGATCACCCATGGGCCGCTACAGCCGGCTCCGCCGCATCCAGCAGATGGATCCGCAGCGGGACTTCGAGCAGATCTACCGGTGGATCGTCCACTACGAGTTCCCCCGCGACTATCTCCACGGGACGTCGGTCGCGTTCCTGCGCGACTTCGGCGTCCCGCGCGTCTCCCGGCTCCTGGACCGCACCCAGGAGTTCGAACGCGCCGGTCAGAAGCGGTACGACGACACGGTGCTGATCACGTACGAGATGGTCCGCGAGGGGATGGACTCGGAGCACGGCCGGGCAGCCGCCCGCCACCTGAACCGCATCCACGGCCGTTACCGGATCCCCAACGAGGACTTCCTCTACGTCCTCGCCACCACGGTGGTGGGGCCGAAGCGGTGGATCGACCGGTTCGGCTGGCGGCGCCTGTCCGAGCAGGAGACCGAGAGCCTGGCGCTGGTGGGCCGGCGGATGGGCGAGATGATGGGCATCTCCGGCGTGCCCGGCACCTACGCCGCGTTCGAGCGGCTCCACGACGACTACGAGCGGGAGATGTACGCCTACGACCCCGCCAACCGCAGGGTCGCCGCGGCCACCCTGCGCATTCTGGCCTCCTGGTACCCGGCCCCACTACGGAGGCCGGCGTCCCGGATCGTACTCGGCGTCCTGGACGAACCGCTGCTGACGGCGCTCGGCTTCCGCCCGGAGCCGCGCTGGGTGCGGGCCGCCGTCCACCGCGGCTTCCGCGTCCGGGCCGCGCTGATCCGCCTGCTGCCCGGACGGCCGGAGCGGTTCCCGCGCAAGCCCAAGGCACGCACCTACCCCTTCGGCTGGACCCTGGACGACCTGGGTCCGCACTGGGCGCACTCCCGTCCGCCGGCCCCGCTCCAGGACGGGACACCGCCGGAAGGGGCCCCCGTTCCGGCGCGGCCGTCCGCCCCCCGTGCTTCCCGCGCTCCCCGTCAGGAGACCCGATGACCGACACCACCCCTGCCACCGCACCACGCGCCGCGACCTTCACCACGTACTCCCCCGCGACCGGCGAGCCGGTCGCCGATCACCCCGTGGACGGGCCGGAGGAGGTCTCCCGCGCCGTGGCCCGGGCCCGGACCGCCCAGGCCGGCTGGGCGGCGCTGCCCGCGTCCCGGCGCCGTGACCATCTGCTGCGCTGGAAGAAGGCGCTCGCCACCGACCTGGACGCCGTGGCCCGCGCCATCGCCGAGGAGACCGGCAAGCCGGCCGGTGACGCCGCGCTGGAGGTCGTCCTCACGCTGGAGCACCTGGGCTGGGCCGCCCGCAACGCCGGACGCGTGCTGCGCCGGCGGAAGGTGGGCACGGGACTGTTCACCGTCCACCAGCGGGCCTCGCTGGTGCACCGGCCGCTGGGCGTGGTCGGCGTGATCGGCCCCTGGAACTATCCCCTGTACACGCCGATGGGCTCCATCGGTTACGCCCTGGCCGCGGGGAACGCCGTGGTCTTCAAGCCGTCCGAGCTGACCCCGGGCACGGGGGTCCTGCTGGCCGGGCTCTTCGACTCCGCCGTGCCCGGGCACGCCGGGCTGCTCACCACCGTCACCGGCGCGGCGTCCACCGGGGACGCCCTGGCCCGGTCCGGGGTCGACAAACTGGCGTTCACCGGTTCGCCGGGGACGGCCCGCAAGGTGATGGCGGTGTGCGCCGAGACGCTGACGCCGTTCCTCGCCGAGTGCGGCGGGAAGGACGCGGTGATCGTCACCGCGGACGCGGACCTGGACGCGGCGGCCGACGCGATCGTGTGGGGCGCGCTGAGCAACGCGGGGCAGACCTGCGCGGGGGTGGAGCGCGTCTACGCGGTGCGTGAGATCCACTCGGCGCTGTGCGAACGGGTGGTCGAGCGGGCCGGGGCGCTGCGTCCGGGTGCCGGGGCGGACGCCTCCTACGGCCCGATGACGCTGCCGGGCCAGGTCACGGTCGTCGAGCGGCATGTGACCGGTGCGGTCGCGGCGGGTGCGCGGGCCCTGCTGGGCGGGCCCGAGTCGGTGCGCGCTCCGTACGTCGCGCCGGTGGTGCTGACCGGCGTTCCGGAGGACGCGGCGGCGATGGCGGAGGAGACCTTCGGGCCGGTCGTGGCGATCAACCCGGTGGCCGACGTGGACGAGGCGGTGGAGCGGGCCAACGCCTCGCGTTACGCCCTGGGGGCCGCGGTGTTCTGCCGCGGCGGACGCGCCGGTGCGGCGATCGCGGCGCGGCTGCGCGCGGGGGCGGTGTCGGTGAACTCGGTGCTGGGCTTCGCCGCGGTGCCGGCGCTGCCGTTCGGCGGTTCACGGGACTCCGGCTTCGGGCGGATCCACGGCGAGGAGGGGCTGCGCGCCTTCGCCTCCGTGCAGTCGACGACGGTACAGCGGTTCACCCCGCCGGTCGCGCTGACCTCCTTCGGGGTTCCGGCCGCCACGCGGGAGCGCGCCGTGCGGCTGGCGCGGGCACTGCACCGGCGCCGCTGAACGGCCGGGCGGCGTCCCGCCGGCCGGGGCCGTCCGAGCGGACGGTCCCGGCCGGTCAGGCGTCCAGCAGCGGGGCCAGGTAGCGGCGGGCGAAGGCCCGGGCCTGGTCCTCGTCCTCCATCTCGATGCAGCTGGCGGGGTTGAGCAGGAAGGACACGGCGACCCGCACCATCAGCTCGGCGACCGGACGCGGGTCCTCGTCGGGGCGGCCCTCGGCCTGTTGTGCGCGGCGCAGATGGACCGTCAGGTACTCGACGGTGGCGGAGAGCGAGGAGCTGCCCTGCACGGTCAGGTAGGGCAGCACCACTTCGGGTTCGAGACGCAGCAGGCCGCCGAAGAGCGGATGGGCGCGGGTGTGGCGCAGGGCCACCACGAACCCCTCGACGACCCGCTCCTTCATGGTCGGCAGCGCCGCCACCGCCGCGTCCAGCCGCTGGAAGAACCGGCTGAGCTCGCGCAGCAGGGTGTCCTCGACCAGCTTGTCCTTGGTCTGGAAGCGCCGGTAGACGGTGACCCGGGAGACCCCGGCCCGCTTGGCGACGTCGTCCACGGAGGAGCGGCGCAGACCCAGCAGGGTGAACTGTTCCAGTGCCGCGTCGAGGATCCGCAACGCCATGCGGTCCTCCGGCTCCGGCCGGTCGAGGGCCCGGGCGAGCCACGAGTCGTTCGTGTCAGTTCTCATGGTGCTCCTCACGATACCGGCGAACACTTCCCTGAGATACTGGGAAACATCTATCGTATCTCTGTAACCCACTTGTGTGCCCGACCCTGACCGAGCCGCCGACCGGCACCCGGATCCCGGAGGACCTGATGGGCAGTCGACTCACCGAGGAACAGGCCGCTTTCGCCGCGGCCGTGCGCGATTTCGCCAAGCGCGAGTGCGGCACCCGAGAGCAGCGCGACGCGCTGGCAGGGGACGGCCGCGAGGCCCACCACCCCGAGTTGTACGGAAGGCTCGCCGAGCTGGGCTGGCTCGGGGTGTGCCTGCCCGAGGAGTACGGCGGCTCCGGCGGCGGACTGGCCGACGCCTGCCTCTTCCTGGAGGAGACCTCGTACGGGATGGTCCCGTGCGGGGGTTTCGTCACCACCGTCATCACCGCGAAGGCGTACGAGCGGTTCGGCACGGAGCGGCAGCGGCGCGAGGTGCTCACCGGGGCGGTGCACGGCGATGTCCTGGCCATCGCCATGTCGGAGCCCGGCGCCGGGTCCGACGTCGGCGCGCTGCGCTGCCGCGCCCGGCGGGAGGGGGACGGCACATGGGTGATCGACGGCCAGAAGACCTGGATCTCCAACGCGCACTGCGCGAAGAGCATTCTGCTGGTGGCCCGCACCGGTGAGGACAAGCACGGCGGTCTGACCATGTTCCATCTGCCCGCCGATACCGCGGGCGTGGAGGTGCGGGGCATCGAGACCATGCGCGGCCGGGAGGTCAACGACGTCTTCCTCACCGGCGTACGGCTGCCCGCTGACGCCGTCGTCGGTGAAGTGGACGGCGGATGGCGGCAGTTGATGGCCGGCCTGAACTACGAGCGGCTCTTCCTGGCCGCGAACATGCTGGGCCTGGCCCGCCGCGCCTTCGACGACACCGTCGCCTACGTCCGCGAACGCGAGCAGTTCGGGCGGCCCGTGGGTTCCTTCCAGGCGCTGCGGCACCGGATCGCCGATCTCGCCACGGAGATCGAGTGCACCCGGCTGCTGGTGCGCGAGGTGGCGCTGGACTGCGACGCGCGGCCGGACCGGCTGTTCCCGCGCGAGGCGTCCATGGCCAAGCTGAAGGCGACCGAGATCGCCAAGCGGGCCGCCCTGGAGGGCATGCAGATGATGGGCGGCTACGGCTACACCACGGAGTTCGACATGGAGCGCCATCTGCGGGCCGCGGTCGTCTCCACGGTCTACGGCGGGACCAGCGAGATCCAGCGGGACGTCATCGGCAGGACCTACGGCCTCTGAGACGGCCGGACACGGAAGCCGCCCGCCCCCGGACAGGGGGCGGGCGGCCGTCCTTCGTGCGGGGGAAGCGCGGGGTCGCGGAAGGAACGCGGCCCGGCTCAGTCCTCGTAGAGCCCGGTCAGCGCGTCGGCGTACTTGTCCCGGATGACCCGGCGCCGCATCTTCAGCGACGGAGTCAGCTCGCCGGTCGCCGGGCCCCACTCCTCCGCCAGCAGCTCGTACCGCTTGACCTGCTCGGTGCGGTTGAGCCGGGTGTTGGCGGCGGCCACCGCGCGGTCCACCTCCGCCCGGACGGCGGGGTGCCGCACCAGCCCGGCCGGTCCCCCGTCCGCCCGGACGCCGTTGGCCGCGGCCCAGGCGGGGGCGGCCTCCGGGTCGAGCACCAGCAGGGCGACGAGGTAGGAGCGGTTGTCGCCGTGCACCATCGCCTGGCCGATCAGCGGGTGTTCCTTGAGCGCGTTCTCCACCAGGGCCGGCGAGACGTTCTTGCCGGTGGAGGTGATGATCATCTCCTTCTTCCGGTCGGTGAGCCAGAGGTAGCCGTCCTCGTCGGTCCGGCCGATGTCGCCGGTGGCCAGCCAGCCGTCGGCGTCCAGGGCGGACCGCACCGAGCCGTCCGGCCGAAGGTAGCCGGAGAAGACGGAGGAGCCCCGCACCAGGATCTCGCCGTCCTCGGCGGTACGGATCTCCACGGACTCCACCGGGCGTCCCACCGAGCCGATCCGGAAGCCGGTCTTCGGGCTGTTGCTGGTGGCCACGCCGGTGGTCTCGGTCAGCCCCCAGGCGTCCATGATGACGATGCCGAAACCGGCCCAGAACCTCACCACGTCGACCGACATCGGCGCCGACGCGCTGGCCGCCCAGGTCACCCGGTCCAGACCGCCCGCGGCCAGCAACGGCAGCAGTACGTCCTCGCGGGCGCGGACATAGCGGTCCTCGAGCTCGGCGGGCGGCGTCTCGCCCCGCTCGCGGTACCCGACGTGCTCGCGGGCGACCTCGAACGCCCGGTCGATGACCGTCCGTTGCTCGGCCGGCATCAGCGAGAGGACGGCCCGTACGGCGGCGGACAGTTTCTCCCAGATCCTCGGCACGCCGAAGAACTGCGCGGGGCGCACCTTGCGCACCACCTCGCCGACGCGCGTCGGGTCGGCGCAGAGGTGGACGTGCGAGGCACGGTGGCAGGGCAGGTAGATGCCCAGCATCCGCTCGGCGATGTGGGCGAACGGCAGGTAGCAGATGTGCTCGACGTGCGGGGGAAGCTCCACCACGGCGTCCAGCGCCAGGGCGTTGGACATCACCTCGCGGTGGGTGAGGACGACGCCCTTGGGCTCGCCGGTGGTGCCGGAGGTGTAGACGACGGTCAGCGGATCCTCGGGGCGGGCGGTGTCCAGTTCCTTGGCGAACCGCTCCGGCGCCGGCTCGCGGAGCAGGGCGGCGTACGGGACGTGGCCGCCCTCCGCGCCCGCCTCGGCCACCACCAGACGCTCCAGCGGGGTGTCGGTGTCGGCCAGCAACGGCTCCCACACGGCGACCTGCGCCGCCCCCTCGACGACGGCGAGGCGGGCCCGACAGTTGCGGGCGATGTGGGTGATCTGCTCGGGGGCCGCGGTGCCGTAGACACTGACCGGGACCGCGCCGAGGCGGACCAGCGCCAGGTCCGACAGCCAGTGTTCGGGCCGGTTGGACATCATCATCAGCACGTGGTCGCCTCGGCCGACGCCGAGGGCCCGGTAGCCGGCGGCGAGGCTCCGGGTGTGCTCGTGGATCTCCGCCCAGCGGAGCGTCGTCCAGTCGCCGTCGCCGTCCGGGTCCGCCGACTGCCAGGAGAGGCCGGGGAGTTGCGGGTACTCGCGTGCGTTTCGGGCCAGTAGCTGCGGCAGGGTCCGGCCGGCCGGGTCGTCGGACAGGTCGCCGGTGGTGCGGGGTGCTGATGTCATCGGGGCCTCCTTGCGGGTCGGAAGGGAACATCTGGGGAGACCGGGGCGCTGGAATGCCCCTGCCGGCGTGTCGGGCGGAGCTGGGGGGAGGTGGGGGCCGCCCGTGGGTCCGGTCGGCCGGGGACGGAGAACCCCGCCCACGGAACCGGCCGGTACTCAGGAGATACGCGACGCCACAGCCCCCGGAGCGGATGCCGGCCGGAGACGGACGGCCCCGCCCACGGAACCGGCCGGTGCTCAGGAGATACGGAACGTCGCGGGTCCTCGGAGCGGGTCAGGAATCGGTGAAGGTCTCGCCCCGTTCGGCCTTGCGCAGCAGCAGTTCGGGCGGGGCGAAGCGCTCGCCGTGCTTCGTGGCCAGTTCACGCGCGCGGGTCACGAAGCCGGGCAGGCCGCCGTCGTAGCCGTTGATGTACTGCAGCACGCCGCCCGTCCACGGCGGGAAGCCGATGCCGAGCAGCGAGCCGATGTTGGCGTCCGCCACCGAGGTCAGCACGCCCTCCTCCAGGCAGCGCACCGAGTCCAGCGCCTCGACGAAGAGCATCCGCTCCACCATCTCGGTCAGGTCGGCGGGCTGCTTCACGGGGTCCGTGAAGTGCTCGCGCAGCCCCGGCCAGAGCCCGGCGCGCCTGCCGTCGACGTAGTCGTAGAAGCCCGCGCCGCCGGACCGTCCGGGGCGGCCGAACTCGTCGATCATGCGGTCCACCACCGCGTCCGCGGGGTGCGGCTCCCAGCGGCGGCCCGACGCCTCGGCCGCACGGCGGGTCTCCTCGCGGATCCTGCGCGGGAGGGTGAGGGTGAGTTCGTCCATCAGGCTGAGGACCTTGGCCGGGTAGCCGGCCCGGGCGGCGGCCTGCTCGACCGAGGCGGGCTCGATGCCCTCGCCGACCATGGCGACGCCCTCGTCGATGAAGCGGCCGATGACCCGGGAGGTGAAGAAGCCGCGCGAGTCGTTGACCACGATCGGCGTCTTGCGGATCTGCCGCACCAGGTCGAAGGCGCGCGCCAGGGCCCCGTCCCCCGTCTTCTCGCCCTTGACGATCTCCACCAGCGGCATCCTGTCGACCGGCGAGAAGAAGTGCAGGCCGACGAAGTCCTGCGGCCGCTGCACCCCCTTGGCGAGGACGGTGATGGGCAGGGTGGAGGTGTTGGAGCACAGCAGCGCGTCGGGCGCGACGACCTCCTGTATCTCCTGGAACACCTTGTGCTTGAGGCCGGTGTCCTCGAAGACCGCCTCGATCACCGCGTCGCAGCCGGCCAGGTCCCGGACGTCGGCGGTCGGGGTGATGCGGGCCAGCAGGGCGTCGGCCTTCTCCCGCGTGGTGCGACCGCGCGACACGGCCTGGGCGCACAGCTTCTCCGAGTAACCCTTGCCCTTGGCCGCCGCCTGTGCCGACACGTCCTTCAGCACGACGTCGATCCCGGCCAGCGCGCAGGAGTGGGCGATGCCCGCGCCCATCATGCCCGCGCCGAGCACGGCCACCTTGGTCACCCTGCGCGGCTCGACGCCCCGGGGACGGCCGGCGCCGGAGTTCACGGCCCCCAGGTCGAAGAAGTACGCCTGGATCATGTTCTTGGTGATCTGCCCGGTGACCAGTTCCGTCAGGTACCCGGCTTCCACCACGAAGGCCGTCTCCACGTCCACCTGGGAGCTCTCCACGGCCGCCGCGAGGATGTTGCGCGGGGCCGGGTAGGGGGCGCCACCCGTCTTCTTCCTCAACATCGCGGGGAGGGCGGGAAGTCGGGCCGCCAGCTGCGGACTCGAGGGGGTGCCGCCGGGGATGCGGTACCCGGGGGCGTCCCAGCGCTGCGTGGACTCGGGGTGGGCGTCGACGAACGCCCGTGCTTTGGCGAGGAGTTCGTCCGGGTCGGCGGCGATCTCGTCGACCAGGCCGGCCTCCAGGGCGCGCGCCGGTCCGTACCGGGTGCCCTCCAGGAGGACCTTCCGCAGGGCGTCCGCCACACCGAACATACGGACCGTGCGGGTCACTCCCCCACCGCCGGGCAGCAGTCCCAGGGTGACTTCGGGAAGCCCGACGCGGGCGGCCGGGCCGTCCAGCAGCACGCGGTGGTGGCAGGCCAGGGCGATCTCGTAACCGCCGCCCAGCGCCGCGCCGTTGATCGCGGCGACGACCGGCTTGCCCAGTGTCTCCAGGACGCGCAGCGAGCGCTTGACGCGCATCCCGGCCTCGAAGGAGGCCTCCGCGGTCCCGGGAGTGACGGAGATCAGGTCGCGCAGGTCGCCGCCGGCGAAGAAGCTCTTCTTGGCGGAGGTGACGATGACGCCCCGGAGGGTCTCGCGGTGTTCCGCCAGCCGTGCCGCGACGATGTCCAGCGAGTCGATGAACGCGGCGTTCATGGTGTTGGCGGACTGGTCCGGGTCGTCGAGGACGAGGGTGACCACGTGGTCGTCGGACTCTTCCCAGCGGATGGTGGTGCTCTCGGTCATGAGGAAGTCTCCGTGAGTGAGGTGGCGGGTCGCCGGGATTCAGAGGCGTTCGACGACGGTGGCGATGCCCATGCCGCCGCCGACGCACAGCGTGGCCAGCCCGTACCGCTTGTCCTGGCGCTCGAGTTCGTCGACGAGGGTGCCGAGGATCATCGCGCCGGTCGCGCCGAGCGGGTGCCCCATGGCGATGGCGCCGCCGTTGACGTTGACCCGGTCCGGGCTCAACCCCATGTCCTTGACGTAGCGCAGGACGACGGCGGCGAACGCCTCGTTGATCTCGACCAGGTCGATGTCGTCGACGGTCAGGCCGGCCTTGGCGAGCGCCTTGCGGGAGGCGGGCGCGGGCCCGGTGAGCATGATGGTGGGGTCGGCCCCGGAGACCGCGGCGGAGACGATCCGGGCCCGCGGGGTCAGGCCGTGACGCCCGCCGGCCTCCTCGCTGCCGATGGCGACCAGGGCGGCGCCGTCGACGATGCCGGAGGAGTTGCCCGCGTGGTGGACGTGGTCGATCCGCTCCACCCAGTGGTACTTCTGCAGTGCCACCGCGTCGAAGCCTGCCAGTTCGCCGAGGTCGGCGAAGGACGGCTTCAGCCTGCCCAGCGATTCCGCCGTCGTGCCGGGCCGCATGTGCTCGTCCCGGTCGAGGACCAGCCGCCCGCCCCGGTCCCGCACGGGGACGACGGAGCGGTCGAAGCGTCCTTCCTTCCACGCGGCGGCGGCCCGATCCTGGGAGAGCGCGGCGTAGGAGTCCACGTCGTGCCGGGAGAAGCCCTCCAGGGTGGCGATCAGGTCGGCGCCGACGCCCTGGGGGACGAAGCCGGTGTCGTGGTTGGTCCGCGGGTCCAGCGCCCAGGCGCCGCCGTCACTGCCCATCGGGACCCGCGACATGGACTCCACGCCGCCCGCCAGGACCAGGTCCTCCCAGCCCGAACGGACCTTCGCCGCGGCCATGTTGACGGCTTCGAGACCGGACGCGCAGAAGCGGTTCTCCTGGACGCCCGCCACCGTCTCCGGCAGACCCGCGAGGACGGCGGCGGTGCGGGCGATGTCCGCGCCCTGGTCGCCCAGGGGGCTGACCACGCCGAGGACGATGTCGTCGATCGCCGTCGGGTCGAGGTCCGGGAAGCGGCGGAGGGTCTCGTGGATCAGGCCGACGACCAGGTCGACCGGCTTGGTGCCGTGCAGGGCCCCGCCTGCCTTGCCGCGACCGCGCGGGGTGCGGATCGCGTCGTACACGTACGCTTCGGTGGTCACCTTGGGTGCCTTCCGGGTCGGGTCTGGAGGAGGCCGCGAACGCGACACGGGTGTGGTCGGGGAGGTCGGTCGGCGCTCAAGCGAGCAGGGAGCGGCCGATGATCTCCTTCATGATCTCGGTGGTGCCGCCGTAGATGGTCTGGATGCGGCCGTCGACGAACGCCCTGGCGACCCGGTACTCGGTCATGTAGCCGTATCCGCCGTGGAGTTGCAGACAGCGGTCGGCGATCCGCTTCTGCAGTTCGGTGGCCCACCACTTGGCCATCGATGCGTGTACGGCGTCGAGTCCGCCCCGGCTGTGTTCGGTGACGCAGCGGTCCAGGAAGGTGCGGGTGACCGCGGTCTCGGTGGCCATCTCGGCGATCTCGAAGCGGATGTGCTGCAGCTTGGCCAGCGGCCTCCCGAACGCCTCGCGTTCCTTCACGTACCGCGTGGTGACGTCCAGGATCTCCTCGGCCGCGGCGGCGGCGCCGACCGCGATGGCCAGCCGTTCCTGGGCGAGGTTGCCCATGAGGTGGGTGAAGGCCCGGTTCTCCTCGCCCAGCAGGTTCTCCTTGGGGACGCGTACGTCGTCGAAGAACAACTCGGCGGTGTCCTGGGCCTTCTGGCCGATCTTGTCGAGGTTGCGGCCCCGTTCGAAGCCCTCCGTGCCGCGCTCGACGACGAGCAGGCTCTGCCCGCCGCTGCCGCCCTCGGGAGTGGTGCGGGCGACCACGACGACGAGGTCGGCGAGGATGCCGTTGGAGATGAAGGTCTTCGTGCCGCTGAGCAGGTAGTGGTCGCCCCGGTCGGTGGCGGTGGTGCGGATGCCCTGGAGGTCGGAGCCGGCGCCGGGTTCCGTCATGGCGATGGCGGTGACGAGGTCGCCGGAGACGAATCCGGGCAGCCAGCGGCGTTTCTGCTCCTCGGTGGCGAGCCGGGTCAGATAGGGGCCGACGATGTCGTTGTGCAGGCTCAGGGCGAGCCCGGAGGCACCCGCGCGGGCGAACTCCTCGATGAGGACGGCGCTGTACCGGAAGTCGTCGGTCCCGCCGCCGCCGTACTCCTCGTCGACGGCCATGCCCAGCAGGCCCTGGCGGCCCGCCGAGCGCCACACCTCGCGGTCGACGACGCCGTCCTTCTCCCAGCGTTCGTGGTGCGGGGCCACCTCCTTGGCGAGGAAGGCGCGGACGGTCTCGCGGAAGGCCTCGTGGTCGGGGCCGTACAGGTCGCGTTCCAAGGTCACAGCCAACTCCTCACGTGCTCGATCAGCCGGGCGGGATCGGGACCGACGGGGGTGACATTGAGCATGGTGACGCCCGCCTCGCGGAACACCTCGACGCGGTCGCGGACATGGCCCTCGGGGCCGGCCAGGCAGAGGAGCTCCAGCAGTTCGGCCGGTACGGCGGCCTCCGCGTCCTTCTTGCGGCCCGCGAGGTAGTGCTCCTGGATCGTGGCGGCGGCGGACTCGTAGCCGTAGGAGCAGACCAGGTCGTGGTAGAAGTTGCGGCCGGGTGCGCCCATGCCGCCGACGTAGAGGGCGACGGTGGGGCGCATCAGGTCACGGACGGCCTCGGCGTCGTCGCCGATGGCCAGCGGGCCGCCCGCCACGACCGAGAGCGGGCCGAGCGCGGGGTCGCGCCGTGCGGTGCCCTCGGCGAGCGGTCCGCCCCAGACCTTGGCGGCGTGTTCGGGGACGTAGAGGAACGGCAGCCAGCCGTCGGCGAGTTCGGCGGTCATGCGGACGTTGGCCGGGCCGAGCGCGGCGACGTACACGGGGACGGTGTCGCGGACCGGGTGGTTCAGCAGTTTCAGCGGTTTGCCGAGGGTGCCGCCCTTCTCGGCCGGCAGGGGCAGGTCGGTGATGCCGTGGTGCTCGATCACCTCGCGCCGCCAGATCCGCCGGGACAGCTCGATCACCTCGCGGGTACGGCCCAGCGGGCGGTCGTAGCGGCGGCCGTGCCAGCCCTCGACGACCTGGGGTCCGGAGGCGCCGACGCCGAGGATCGCGCGTCCGCCGGTGAGGGCGTCGAGTCCGGCCGCGGTCTGGGCGATCAGCGCGGGGCTGCGGGAGTAGACGTTGAGGATCGCCGAGCCGATCCGCATCCGCTCGGTCTTCGCGGCGAGGTATCCCATGACCGTCGGGGAGTCGAAGCCGTAGGCCTCGGCCACCCAGACGGCGTCGAGCCCCGCGGACTCCAGGGCGGCGGCCCGGTCCGCGGCGGCGCGCGGGTCGCCGGCGTACGTCAGGGGTGAGGAGAGTTCCATCAGCGGTGGTCCTCGATCAGTTCGGGTACGTCCCAGTCGCGGGCCACGTCGGTGGTGTGCGCGCCGGGGGCGGCCGGGGGGAGGCGGAGGGTGCCGGGGGTGCCGGAGAAGCGGGGGGCGGGGGCGGGCTGGGTGATGCCGTACGCCTTTGTGTAGGTGCCTCGTCCGGTCAGGTGCCCGTGACCGGCCGCCTCGTGCAGCGAGAGCACGGGCGCGACGCAGGCGTCGGTGCCTTCGAAGAGAGCCGTCCACTCCGCACGGGTGGCGGTCTTGAACCGGGCGGTGAACACGGCGCGCAGCTCGGGCCAGTTGCGCGGGTCGGCGCGGTCCGGCAGGTCCTCGCCGACCAGGCCGAGCAGGGAGACGAACACCGTGTAGAACTGCGGTTCCAGGGCTCCGACCGCCATCCAGCCGCCGTCGGCGGTCTCGTAGACGCCGTAGTGGGGGCAGCCGCCGTCGAGCAGGTTGCGACCGCGGGCGTCCTGCCAGGTGCCCTCGGCGAGCATGCCCCAGAACATGGCCGTGAGGTGTGCGGTGCCGTCCACGATCGCGGCGTCCACCACCTGGCCGCGGCCGGTGGCGCGGGCGGTG
Organism: Streptomyces sp. NPDC059787; assembly: GCF_042732315.1. Lineage (NCBI taxonomy): Bacteria > Bacillati > Actinomycetota > Actinomycetes > Kitasatosporales > Streptomycetaceae > Streptomyces > Streptomyces sp. NPDC059787. The sequence continues at coordinate 124,362 of NZ_JBHWHX010000009.1, read as the reverse complement.
AGCAGCGCGGCGAGGACGCCGGTGGTCAGGTAGAGGGAGCCGCCCGCGTAGTCGCCGAGCAGGTTGACGGGGACGGCGGGTGGCCCGTCCGGCGTGCCGATCATGGACAGGGCGCCGGCGGTGGCGATGTAGCCGATGTCGTGCCCGGCCAGGGAGGAGAGGGGTCCCCGCTGGCCCCAGCCGGTCATCCGGCCGTACACCAGCGCGGGGTTGCCGGCCATGCACTCCTCGGGGCCGACCCCGAGCCGCTCCGCGACACCGGGCCGGTACCCCTCCACCAGGATCTCGGCGCGCGCCGCCAGCGCCCTTACCGTTCGCGGCCCTTCGGGTGACTTGAGGTCGACCAGGACGGAGCGCTTGTTGCGGTTGGTCACGTCACGGGCGGGATCGCCGCCGAGCGGCGAGGGACCGGGGCGGTCCACGCGCACCACGTCGGCGCCCAGGTCGGCGAGGAGCATCACGGCGAACGGACCGGGGCCGATCCCCGCCAGTTCGACCACGCGCACGCCGTCCAGCGGGCCCGCCATGCGGCGGCCGGGTGGGTCGGGAGGGTGCTGGCTCATGGGTTCCTCTCTCGGTGCGCGGCGGGCTCGCCGCCGCTCGACCGGGACCTTACTGAGCGTTCGCTAAGAACGTAGGAGAGCGCGGGCGGACGGTCAACTACCCGAACTGCGGGAGTTTTTGCGGCCCCGCACCGGGGAAGTGACATCGAGCCGGACGCCGGTCTCCCCGTTTCCCTGATCGATCGCTAAGCTGCCGGAAGGAGATGACGCGGACTCACGGCCGTACGATGTCGCCGATCGCCGCCCGTCTTGAGGAGAGCCGTTGAGCACCGAGCCGAGCCAGGACACCACGCCCTCGACGGAGCACTGGCGCTCCTACGGGCCGCTCGACCTGCACCCGATCCTGGTCCACGCCATGGAGGCCTTCAACGAGCACGGCTACCACGGCACTTCGGTCCGGGACATCGCCGGCCGGGTCGGCGTCACCGTGCCCGCGCTGTACTACCACTACGAGAACAAGCAGGCGCTGCTGGCCACGCTCCTCGAGACCTCCATCAAGGACGTCCTGGACCGCTGCCGGACCGCGGCCGGGGAGGCCGGGGACGATCCGCTGGCGCGGTTCTGCGGCATGGTCGAGTCGATCGTGCTCTACATGGCACACCGTCAGCAACTGGCCTTCCTGGACACCGAGATCCGCAGCCTGGAGCCGCAGAACCGGGCCCGCTACGTCGCCCTGCGCGACTATCTCCAGCACATGCTGCTGGACACGGTCGAGGCGGGCCGTGCCCGTGGCGTGTTCACCACGCCGGTCCCGGCCGACGCGGTGCGTGCGGTGCTCATCATGTGCCAGGGGGTCGCCAACTGGTTCCGCGAGGACGGCCCGCTCACCGCGGAGGAGGTCGCCGAACGCCATGTGCTGCTGAGCCTCGGCACCGTGGGCCACCCCGGCGCGGTCACCGGAGACCCCGCCCTCGCACTCCCGCGGCACTTCTCCCCCGCGCGGACCCGGGCCTCCCGGGGTCCGGCTCCGCGCGCCTCCCGGTGACGCGGCACGGCACCGCCGTACGGCCCCACCGGCCGCATCCCCACGTTCCACCCCCATGGTTCCAGCACCGACGAGAGGACAGCCCACATGGACGTGCTCGAGGCCCGCGCCCGGTTCCAGGAGCTCCGGGAGAAGGACGGCCCGGTCGACCCTTCCGAACTCGACGAGATCTGGGCGGTGCTGGCGACCGTCCGCCCCGAGGAGATCCTCGGTGAGTGGAAGGGCGGCGAGTTCGACACCGGCCACCCCCTCAACGGCACGCTGGCGAAGGCCGGCTGGTACGGCAAGACGTTCGCCGCCGTCCACGACGCCAAGCCGCTGATCTGCCGGAACGAGAAGGGCGAGCTGTACTCCAACCGCGAGCTCGGCATGGGCGAGGCCAGCCTGTGGACCGTCGAGTTCCGCGGCGAGTCGACGGCCACCATGGTCTACGACGGCCGGCCGGTCCTCGACCACTTCAAGCGGGTGGACGACACCACACTGATGGGAATCATGAACGCCAAGGGCGTCCCCGCCGAAGGCCCCTTCTACTACTTCTTCCTCCATCGCGCCCCCGATGCCCCGCACGGGGCTCCCCGTACCGAAGAGGGCTCGTGAGGCGTGTCCGCGCCGCGGTCACCGAGGCGCCGGGCGCCCCGTTCACCGTCCGGGACGCGGACCTCGAGGACCCGCGGCCGCACGAGGTGCTGGTGCGGATGACCGCGGTCGGCGTCTGCCACACCGACCTGGGGATGCGGGACACCTGGCCCCGGCACCTCACCCCGATGGTCTTCGGCCACGAGGGCGCCGGCCGGGTCGAGGCGGTGGGCACGGAGGTGACCGGCCTCGTACCGGGGGACCATGTCTGCCTCACCTTCGCCAGTTGCGGCGCCTGCGAGCAGTGCGCGGCGGGCCATCCGGCCTACTGCCACGCCGCGCGGGCCCGGAACTTCTCCGGTGGACGCGACGACGGCACCACCCCGCTCTCCCTCGACGGCGCACCGCTGCACGCCGGCTTCTTCGGCCAGTCCAGCTTCGCCACGCACGCCGTCGTCCACGAACGCGGCGTGGTCAAGGTGCCCTCCGGCCTGCCGGCCGCGGTCGCCGCGCCGCTGGGCTGCGGCGGCCAGACGGGCGCGGGCACCGTGCTCAACCGGCTGCGCCCCGGACCGGGCTCCTCGCTGGTCGTCCTGGGTGCGGGCGGGGTCGGGCTGAGCGCGCTGATGGCCGCGGTGGCCGTGGGCTGCGACCCGGTGGTGGCCGTCGACCCGGTCGCCTCCCGCCGTGTCCTGGCCACCGGACTCGGCGCCAAGGCGGCCCTGGCCCCCGGGGACGGCCTGGTGGCGGCGCTGCGCGACCTCACCGGCGGTGGCGCGCACCACGTCGTCGAGACCACCGGCCGTCCGGAGATGGCCCGCCGGGCCGTCGGCGCGCTGCGCCCGCGCGGCGAACTCGCCCTCCTCGGCCTCGGCGGTGAGGTGACGTTCGACATGACGGCCCTGCTCGCCAAGGGCGTCCGCGTCCACGGGGTGATCGAGGGGGACTCCGACCCCGGCCGCTTCATCCCCGAGCTGATCGGCCTGCACAGGCGCGGCCTCTTCCCGGTCGAGCGGCTGGTCACCACCTTCCCGTTCGAGGACATCGGCGCGGCTGTGGCCGCCATGGGGGACGGCAGCGTGGTCAAGCCGGTGCTCACCTTCGCCTGAACCTTCACCCGGCCGGCCGCTCCGGCACCGGGAACGGCGGTGCCGGACGGCGTGCCCGCTCGCGTCCTGCCGGTCCGCGCCGAGGGAGCCCGGCCTGCTGACGGCGTGTGATTGACTGATCGGCATGGCTCCCGCCTCCCCGCCCGCCCGTCCGGCCGCGGCCACCCGGCCCCGCAACCGCAAGCAGCTCATCGTCGACGCGGCCGGGCGGGTCTTCAGCGAGCGCGGCTACCACAAGGCGTCCATGGAGGAGGTCGCCGCCGGTGTGGGGATCACCGCGACCGCTCTGTACCGGCACTTCCCGAACAAGTACGCGCTGTTCGCCGCGTGCGCCCACGTCATGGTGGACGGGCTGGTCGCCGCGCTCGACGAGGTGCCGTCCGGGGCGTCCCTGACGGACGTGCTCACCGCCGTCACCCGGGTCACCGTCGCTCATCGCGCGTCGGGCGGCGTGTACCGGTGGGAGGCCCGGTACCTCGACCGTGAGGACCGCCGGCGTCTCGCGGTGAAGTTCGGCCGTCTCGTCGAGCGGGTCGACGAGGCGGTGCAGCACGAGCGCCCGCTGCCCGACGAGCGACTGCGGGCCATGGCGGCCCTCGGTGCGATCGGGTCCATCACGATGCACCGCACCTCCATCGCCGGGCGCCGGGCCGAGGAGCTGCTGCTGGCGTCCGCGCTGCGGGTGGCCGCGACCGATCCGGCGGCGGGCCGGCCGGGCACGCGCCCCGTCGAGCTGCCCGCCCGGCCGGTGCCGCGCACACGGCGCGCGGAGATCCTCGCGGCCTCCGTCCCGCTGTTCGCCCGGGACGGATTCGCCAACGTCACGAACGGACAGATCGCTCAGGCGGTGGGGCTGACCCCGTCCGCGCTCTACCGGCACTACCCCGGCAAGATCGACATCCTGGCGGCGGCATGCCTCCAGGCGGCGGGGCTGCTGGCCCAGGGTGTGGAGCGGAGTCTGCACGAGGTGGCCGGCCCGCACGACGCCGTCGTCATGCTGGCGGCGACGTATGTGGCCTACAGCTTCGAGTACACCGAACTCAACAGCGTCGCCGAGGCCGAGCTCGCCGGCCTGCCGGCCGACCTGCGGCGGCCCCTGCTCCTCGCCCAGCGGGAACACATCGCCGTCTGGGAGCAGCAGTTGCGGCTGGTCCGTCCGGAGCTGGACCCGCGCCAGGCCCGGGTGCTGGTGCACGCGGGGTTCGGTGTGGTGGTCGAGGCGGGACGCAGACTGCGGTGGCGGGACAGCCCCGGCCGTCGTGCGGCGGTGACCGCTCTGGTCGTGGGCGCTCTGGGTCTCTGAACGGCCGCCGGAACCCGGCAGCGGCGAGGCTCCGCGCCGGGAGGCGCCTCGTGCGGGAGCCACCTGGTGCCCGCCCCTCGGTCCGTCTGCCGCGGGGCGGGCACGGGCGGGACCGGTTCGGCGGCTCAGCCCGGCCTGTTCCCGGTGGGGATCGTGATGGGGGTGGTGGTCCCGGAGGAGCCCTTGTTGAGGAACAGCATGGCCAGGGCGCGCACGAACTGGTCGAACATGTAGAAGGTGCCGGGCATGACGGGCGACAGCCCCTCACGGAACAGGATGAACGCCGGCCACGCGGTGCGGACCAGGGCCGCCGCCGCGTAGTCGCGCTTCAGTCCCAGCCAGTCGCCGACCTCGTCGCTGAGGACGTAGCGCACGAACTCGTTCAGGAACCCGCGTGTGACGCCGAGGTCGATCTGCGCGGTCAGGCCGAGCAGTTCCTCGGCCAGCTCGATGCCCTCGGTCGACGGGGTGAGGATCGGGGTGAGCACCTGCGCCGACTGCTTCTCGGCGGCCGCCCAGGTCCTGGGGATGTGCTCGTACGGCACACCGAGCAGGTGGACGGCGACCTGCCACGAGTGCAGGAACGCCTCCTGGTCCGCCGCGGGGTACGGGATCCTCCAGTCGAGCAGCTTCCGGTGCACGTAGGTGCCCAGGCTGTGGAAGGTGACGAGGATGTCGGCGGCGCTGATCGGAACGGTCTCGTCGGCGACCGCCCGCCAGTGCGGCGACTGCGGCAGCAGGTGACGTACCGCGGCGTGCACCACGCGCGTCTTGTTGGCGGTGACGACGAACTGTCCCGTCGGCTTGAAGGCTCCCAGCTGGGACAGGTCGTAGCCGAACGTGAACGTCTTGGCCGCGCGGTCCTGCATGTCGGCGCCGCCCGCGGACCAGTAGACGCTCTTGGCCTCGCGCGGGATCACGGTGCTCATGATGCCGCTGCCGAGGCCGTACAGCATGAAGAGGTACGTGTCCTTGCGCCGGTTGAAGTCGGCGGCGCGGGCCAGCTTGACGGGGTCGGCCCAGGAGGGCAGCTGGTTCACCTGTCGCAGGTACGCGGCGAATTCGGCCGGCAGGCCGCCGGGCAGCGGGTCGTCGTTGTTCACCCACGACGCCCACGCGGTGTTGATCGCCGGAACGTGTCCGTCGTCGAGCATCGAAGCCATCAGGGGGTCCGCCGCGTCGTCCCAGATCCACTCCGGACCGGTTCCCGCGGCGGCCCCCGTCACCGAGCCCTCCGACGCCCACGCCCGGACGGGGTTCGCCACGCCCACGAGGCCGAGTGCGACACCTAGTGACAGCGCCTTTCGCCTGCTGAGGTTCTCCATTGACTTACCTGCTTCCCTGATGGGCCAGATGGTTCCAGATGCCTTCGCAGACTTGCCGGTTGCGCGACCAATGCGTGATGGACCTCGTCGCACAGATGTGATTTTCGATTAACATAGCGAGGTGCGTTGCTGTCGGCAATGGTCATGACAGAAGGCTCGTCACCGATGTCGGCCCACGGCCCGCCGGCTCCTCTCCGACGCGACGTGCTGACGACGGGTTGTGCCCGAAGTGGCCGCCGGTCGACGCGGCCGGGGGCTCGGACCGGGCCCGGCGGCCGGGGGCCCGGCCGCCGGACGGTCGCTCAGCCGTGCGTCACGACAGGTGACGCACGCTGGTCAGCGGGTGTAGCGGATGGCCGGCCGGGCCGGCCGCTTCATGTCCTGTCCGATGAAGTAGCCGGTCCACGGCGGCTGGTTGTAGGCGACGTTCTGCCAGGCCACCCCGAGGCGGTACTGCGGGTCGTGCATCAGGGTGCGCAGCCGCAGGTCCGTCTCGGCGGTCGTGGTGTAGATCCGCAGCGCCGACTCGTCCTGGGCGCGGTAGATCACCTCTTCGCGCCAGTCCCCGTACAGGTCTGCCTGGAGCACGGGGTTTCCCTTGGTCCAGTTGTTGGTGTACACGCCCTCGGGCTGGAAGACGGTGTTCTGGGTGCCGGTCCTCGCGTCCCACTTGGCGACGTACGGCCGGCCCGCCGGGTCGGTCGACTCGTTGAAGTCGTGGTCGAGGATCTCCCGTAGGGGGTCGCCGTCCCACCAGATCATGTGGTTGGCCGACGGGATGGACGTGCCGAGCAACGTGCCGTCGGCCGCCCTCAGTTCGCCCTCGCGCGAGTTCCAGGCGCCGGTCGCGGTGACCGCCCACGCTTCCGCGCCCGCATGGGCGGGGTCGATGTCACCGGCCGCCGCGCGTCCGATGTCCCTGGTCGCGGGCATGTCGTAGAGGATCTCGCCGGTGGCCGCGTCCCGGAACGTCGCTCCGCGGTTGCCGGAGGCCGCCATCGACTCGTGGGCGGCGAAGACCTCCAGGCCGGGGCGGTTCGGGTCGAGGTCGGAGACGTGCAGGGAGTCGCCGTGGCCCAGCTCGGTGTTGTACAGCGGCGATCCGTCGTCGTCCACGGTGAGCGAGCCGTAGACGATCTCGTCCTTCGCGTCGCCGTCCACGTCCGCGACCGACAGGTTGTGGTTGCCCTGGCCCTTGTACTCGGCGCCCAGGTCGTCGGAGTCGAACGCCCAGCGCTGCTTCAGCTTCTCGCCGTCGAAGTCGAAGGCGGTCAGGGTGGTGCGGGTGTAGTAGCCGCGAGCGAAGACGACCGAGGGGCGCTCGCCGTCCAGGTAGGCGACTCCGGCCAGGAAGCGGTCGACACGGTTGCCGTAGCAGTCGCCCCAGGCGCAGGTGTCGCCCCGCCCGGGAACGTGGTCCACGGTGTCGACGGCGGCACCGGTCCTGCCGTCGAAGACCGTCAGGTACTCCGGGCCGGTCAGCACGTAGCCGCTGCTGTTGCGGTGGTCGGCCGCCGGGTCGCCGATCACGGCGCCGGTGCCGTCGACCGTGCCGTCGGCCGTCTTCACCGTCACCTCGGAGCGGCCGTCGCCGTCGAGGTCGTAGACCATCAGCTGGGTGTAGTGCGCCCCGGCGCGGATGTTGCGGCCCAGGTCGATGCGCCAGAGCCGCTCGCCGTCCAGGGTGTATGCGTCGAGGTAGACGTTCCCGGTGTAGCCGCTCCGGGAGTTGTCCTGGGAATTGCTCGGGTCCCACTTCTGGACGATCTCGTACCGGCCGTCGCCGTCGAGGTCGCCGACGCTCGCGTCGTTGAGGTGGTAGGTGTACGACTGCCCGGCCGGCGTGACACCGCCGGCGGGCCGGTCGACCGGGATCTCCCGGTACTGCTGGGACCAGACGCCGAACCTGTCGGTGCGCTCGGTGACCCGGCTGCCGCGCAGGACCTCGACCCGGTAGACCGAGTCGGCGGTGCCGCGCGGGTCGGTGAGGCTGGTCGCGCCGCGGACCGGGGTGCGGGTGATGCGGCGGCCGTCCCGGTAGACGTGGAAGGCGACGCCCTCCGGGTCCAGGCCGAGCATCCGCCAGCCGACGAAGACACCGTCCTCGGTCCGCACGGCGACCGGCGCCCGGTCGAGGTTCTCCATCTGGCGCAGCGGCCGGTCGGGCCGGTGGCCGCCGGAGGCGGAGGCGGGACCGGTGAACGCGGTGGCGGCCAGGGACAGGACGGCGATACAGACGGCGATCAGCCGGAAGCGGGACCGGCCGGTCGCGGTGACCGCGGTGCGTCCGGCACGGGGAGTGCCGGGAACGGTGGATTCCCTGCCCATACGGGTGCTCCTTTGCTCGTCGGACAAGAGGTCTCGCAGAAGTGAATCGATTCAACGATCGGCCGTCCGAGTCTGGCGACGACCGATCGGCAGGGTCAACCCGCGTGTTCGTGCGGGTAGTTTCGAAACATTGCGAGCGGGATCCGGATGTCGGACGTGAGCGCGGGCTCGGCGAGCGGGTCGAGGTCGCCCGCGGCAGCGGCGCCCCGGCCGTGCCGGATCGGGCCGGCGGGCCGGGGCGCTGCTGCCTTGCCGAGTCGGCCGTCAGTGGCCTGCGGTGACGCCGGAGAGTTCGTTCGTGCTCTTCGGCAGGGTCACCGACGCCAGTTTCTCGCCGGTCTCGATGTCGACGGCGTGGAGTCCCCGCTCGCCCGGTTCGGAGACGTACGCGGTGTGGTCGCGGACGAAGAGGGTGGGCCTGGGCTGCTGCCAGTCCAGCGGCTCCTGCCACGCGTCGACGACGGGGATCTTCCTCTCCACCTCGCCGGTCCCGGGGTCGATGACGTGGAGGGTGCCGTTCGTGCCGAGGACGAGCGCCTCGCCGTGCGGTCCGCGTCCGAGTGAGCGGAAGGAGTAGCTGGTGCCGAGGTCGACCAGGCGCAGCTTCGCGGTCCTGGTGTCGATGAGGGAGATGCGGGTGGGCCGCTCCAGTTCGGCCTCGGGGTCGGTCTTGTAGTCGCCCAGGAGGACCGGCGAGGTGTCGCTGCCCGCCTGGTTGCCGATGCGGCCGTAGTCGTCGGGGGCGTCGACCTTGGTGAACTCGCCGTCCTTGTAGATCAGGACGCCGTCCTCGCAGCCGACGGCGACGGCCTCGCCCTGGGCCGCGGCCTCGCCGTGGACGCCGGGGCAGCTCTCGTTGCGCGCGATCTCCTTGTCGTTCTTGTCCAGCACCAGCGCGCCGGTGCGCTTCTCCTCGGTGCCGAGGGTGGTGAGGAGTTCGCCGTCGGCCAGTTCGATGGCGACGCCGTGGTGTGCCTCGGCGGAGGTGTAGGTGCGTCCTTCCGGCTTCTTGCCGCCGGCGAGGTCGGCGGGGTCGAAGACGTTGACCTCGCCGGTGCCGTCGGTGAAGAGCACCGTCCTGCCGGCGTGCCGTACGACGTGTCCGGGCTTGGTGCCCTTGTACTCGATGTCGGTGAGGGCTTGACCGGTGGCATTCAGCACGCGGAAGCCCGCGTCGGTGGAGACGATGACGTGGTCGTCGTCTCCGGCGGGGTTGACCCGGTTGAAGCCGGGCAGCTCGATGGTCCCGGTGAGTTCGAGGCTCTCGCCGTCCAGGATGTACAGGCCCCCGTCGAAGGTGGCGACCAGCGGGTCCTTGACGTCGCCGGCGGGTGTGGCGCCGGGCGTCGTCTTCGCCGCCTTCGTGTCGGACGAGGCACCGTCCCCTCCCCCGCAGGCGGTCAGGACGGCGGACACCGCGAGGGCGAGGGCCGTACCGGAGACGGCTCTGCCGCGTATCGACTTGTTCACTGTGTGTGTTCCCTTCCGGCCGCGCGGACGCGGCGTCGGTGTGGTGGTGGGTGGTGGGTGGTGTCGGCCGGTCGTGCCGGCCCGGCACGGTGGCGCGGGTTCAGCCGGTGGTCAGGCCGTCGGTCATGGCCTCGGTGTTGGCGCGCATCATCCGCAGGTAGGTGTCGGCGCCCCCGTCCTTCCCGGTCAGCGACTCGGAGTGGAGCTCGACGACGCGTACCCCGCCGCCGAGTTCCGTGCGCAGGACCTCGGCCAGGCGGGTGGGCCGGGAGGAGTCGGCGAAGACGGTGCGCACGCCCGCCTCGCGCATGGCCTCGGTGAGCGAGCGCAGGTCGGAGGAGCTGGGTGAGGCCAGGGTGGTGCCGCTGGGGACGACCGCGCCGATCACCCGGAAGCCGAAGCGGTCGGCGAGGTAGCCGAAGACGTGGTGGTTGGTCACCAGGGCGCGCCGGTCCTCGGGTATGCCGTCGAAGGACTTCTCCATCCAGGTGGTGAGGTCGGCGAGTTGTGCGTCGTAGCGTTCGGCGTTGTCCCGGACCGCCTCCTCGTCGACGCCGTCCACGTTCTCGATCACCTGGTCGGCGATCAGGCCGGCGGCTTCGCGCACGCGGTCGGGGTCGGTCCAGAAGTGCGGGTCGGGCTGTCCGGCCTCCTCCGCGGGACCTCCGTCGGCCTGCTTCCGGAAGGTGAGCGGGTCCACCGCCCTGCCGGCCTCGAAGGTGGCGACGCCGGACTCGTGGGCGGCCTCCACGTGCCGCAGTACGTTCTCCTCCAGGCCCAGGCCGTTGAAGACCACCAGGTCGGCGCGTTCCAGTTCGGCGGCCTGCACGGCCGACAGGCCGAAGGAGTGCGGGTCGGTATCGGGCTTCATCAGTACGGTGACGTCGGCCTCGTCGCCGACGACCTCGCGGGTGATGTCGCCGAGGATGTTGGTCGTCACCACGACCCGGGGCCGCTCGTCGCCGCTCGTGCAGGCGGTGGCCGTACCCGCGCAGACGAGGACGATCAGGGCCGCCAGGAGGCCGCGCAGCCGCAGAACGGTTCGCCTCGGTGTCGTCATCGTCCGGTCTCCACCATCAGCGCCGGCTTCATGTCCAGGTCGAAGGTGCGGGCGACGCGCAGGCCGTCGTTGTAGTCGATCTCGTGCACGCGGCCGCCTTCCGGGTCGTTGAGGTAGGCGCGGCTGCGGTCGACCTCGATCACGGGTCCGCGTCCGCCGGTGCCCGCCCGCGGGTCTCCGGTCAGGAGCCGCTCGGTCCGGGCGACCTGCTCGCCGGTGGCGGTGTCGTAGCCGTGCAGTGCTCCGTCGGTCTCCAGGACGAGCAGCGGGGAGCCCTCTCCGGCGGTGTTGGCCGCGACGACCGGGCCGGTCTCCACTCGGGTCCACGTGCGTTCGGTGACGTCCAGCACCCATACGGCCCGGTCCCCGGCCGGTGCGGTGAGGGTGTCGCTGCCCGCGCGGTGGCGGAAGGACGACGCCCGTTCCCCCGCGGGCAGGTCGCGGCCGTACGGGATCCTCTCGGCCGTGAAGTCCCCGTCGTCCTCGCGGATCAGCAGGGCGCCGTCGGCGCAGCCGAAGACGACGCCGCGCCGGGTGACGGCGTCGCCCGCCGGGTCCTCGCAGGTGGCGTCCGGGGACTCCACGCGCCCGCCCTCACGGTCGTACACCGCGACCTTCGGCGTGCCGCCCTGCCCGTCGCCGGTGAGGGTCAGCAGGTGTTCCGCGTACGGCACCACCGCCCCGGCGTGGGTTCCGGGGAGCGTGCGGGGGGAGCCGACGCGGCCCTCCTCCAGGTCGGCCCGGCGGTGGACCGTGGCCCGGCCGTCCTCACCGGTCACCGCGGTGACGGCCGCGTCGCCGCGCACCCGCGCGCCCGAGCCCGCCGGGAACCTGCCGGCGTCGCGTATCGCGGCGCGGTAGTAGTGCACGTGGTCGCCGTGGTCCACCGTCCAGGTGCCGGCGTCGAGGACGCGGGTGCCGTCCGGGGTGGGGAAGTAGCCGAACCGGCCGTCCGTGGTGAGTTCCGCGGTGCCCGTCGTCCGGGACTCCTCGTGTGTCCTGCCGGTGATCAGGTCAAGTACGCGGGTGTCTCCGGTGTCCGGGTCGTTGAGCACCAGCCGTGACTGCTGCTCGGCCGCCTCCTGTGCTCCTTCGACGTACCCGTGCGGGGTGGCGGCGGCCGTGGAACCCGCTTTCGGGGAGGACGTGTCGTCGTCCTGCCCCGCGCAGCCCGCGGTCAGCAGCGCGAGGGCCACGAACGCGGCCGGTGCCCCGGCAGTGACGTTTTTTCGGACGAACAAGGACATCGCCTCTCAGGTCTTTCTCAGTCGATCGCCGACGGACGGACGCCGGCCGGGTGTGTGCGGCGGTGGCGGATGCCGGATGCCAGGTGGGAGAGGAAGAACAGGCTCACGGCCAGGGCGGAGACGGTCGCGCCGGCGGCGGTGCCCAGGTGCCAGGACAGCAGCAGGCCGACGAAGGTGGCGGTCACGCCGAGCAGCGCCGCGAGGACCATCACGCCCCGCACGCCGCGCGCCCAGGGCAGCGCGGCCGCCGGCGGAGCGATGAGCAGGCCCAGCACCAGCAGCGTCCCCACGATGTGGAAGGAGGCGACGATGGCCAGCGCCAGCAGGCCGAGCAGCACCGCATGGGCCAGGCGTGGACGCAGCCCGAGCGTCCGGGCCTTGCGCGGGTCGAACGCCAGGGCCAGGAAGGCGCGGTGGCCGAGGACCGAGACGGCCAGGGCCAGTACGAGGGCCACGCCCAGCAGCGCCAGGTCCTGTTCGCGCACGGCGAGGACGTCACCGAAGAGGAAGCCGGTCAGGTCCACCGCGAAGGACTGCGACCGCGACACGATGATGACGCCGAGCGACAGCATCCCCACGAACAGCAGCCCGATACCGGTGTCCTGGGACAGCCGCGGGGTGCGGTTGAGGGCGGTGACACCGGCCGTCATGACCGCCGCGCTCAGCAGCGCCCCCACCATCGGGTTGCCGCCCAGCAGCGCGGCGAGCGCCACTCCGGGCAGCAGCCCGTGCGACATGGCGTCACCGAGGAAGGCCATCCCCCTCAGCACCACCCATGTGCCCGCCAGGGCGCAGATCGCCGACACCAGAATCCCGCCCCACAAGGCGCGTTGCACGAAGGTCGCCTCGAAAGGGGCTGTCAACCACTCCATGCGAGCACACTACAATGAAAATCATGTTCAAAAAATCCGGCCTCCCCTCCCCCGCCCCCGAGGGCACTGCCTCCCGCATCCGCCTGACCGAGCTGTCCGCGGGCTACGCCGGCCGCCCGGTCCTTCATCAACTCACGCTCGAAATACCGGCGTTGGCCACCACCGCACTCATCGGCCCGAACGGCAGCGGGAAGTCGACCCTCCTCGGCGTCCTGGCCGGCGTGATCCGGCCCACATCGGGGGAACTCCGCCACGACGGCAACCGGCCTCCGGCGTTCGTCCCGCAGCGCGGCGCCATCGGTGACACGCTGCCCCTGACGGTCAGGCAGACGGTGGAGATGGGGCGCTGGGGCGAACGCGGCCCGTGGCGCCGGCTGACCCGGCGGGACCGCGCCACCGTGGACACGGCCATGGAGCGGCTGGACATCACCGACCTGGCCGCGCGTCAACTCGGAGAGCTGTCCGGCGGCCAGCGACAGCGCGCCCTGATCGCCCAGGGACTCGCCCAGGAGTCGGACCTGCTCCTGCTCGACGAGCCGACCACCGGACTCGACCCCGAGGCCAGGGAGCGCACGGCGGCGCTGCTGGCGGAACTCGCCGCCGACGGCGTGACCGTCGTCCACGCCACGCACGATCTGGACGCCGCCCGCTCGGCCGACTCCTGTCTTCTGCTCCGCGAGGGGCGCCTGGCGGGACAGGGGAACCCCGAGCGGCTCCTCACCCCTTCGACGCTCACCCAGACCTGGCAGCCGGCCTGAGGCGCCGGCGGCCCCACACGGCTATCGCACATGAAAACCGTTGTCGTATGCTGATGGCGCCCTGACGCGGCGCCGCGGCCGACGGCCTCCGGCCCGGTCGGGGCGCTCCCCTGCCCACCGGCGGCGCGTTCGGTGCCGTAGGACCGTCCCGACCGAGAGGAACCCCCCATGGCCGTGCCCAAGCGCAAGATGTCCCGCAGCAACACCCGCCACCGCCGCGCCCGGTGGAAGGCGAGCGCGCCCAACCTGGTGCCGGTCACGGTGGACGGCGTGACCCACCGGGTACCGCAGCACCTCGTGCCCGCCTACCGGCGCGGCCTGCTCCGCCCGGAGGGCTGACCTCGACGCCCTCGCGGCGCCTGCCCGCCGCCGTGCCGCCGGGCTTCCCCGGTGTCGGGGCGGGCCCGGGAGCTCCATGACGGACACTGCGCGAAGAGCGGGGAGCACGGCACCTCCTCACCACGAGGACGTGACGGTCCCGTGGCCCGCTCCGAGCCGTCCGGGACCGGGTGCGCCGACGTCCCTCACGCACAGGAGCAGGTACTCGTCGGCACCGGCCCTCGGTGGTCGGACCCGCGCGCGGCCCTCTCCGCGCGGCTGACGGCCGGCGGGCGCCCGCCGGCGATTGCTCCCCTCCCCGGAACACCGGCCGGATCCGCGGTCCCGGACCCGGTCACGAGGGCGTGACGGCGGCCGTCCGGCCCGGGCACAGGCCTGTCCGAGCCCGCCCCGGCGATGCCCGGACGGCCCTCATGAGCGACGGGAGGCACACTCATGCACGGAAGGGATCGCGGCGCGTGGCGCACGACCCCGCAGCGGACCGCGGTCCTCGACGCCCTGCGCGCCCGCGACGTCTTCGTCTCGGCGCAGAGCCTGCACGCGACTCTGGTCGCGGGCGGCACGGCGGTGGGTCTGTCCACCGTCTACCGCACGCTCCGGTTGCTGGAGGCGGCCGGGAACGTCGACGTGGTGCGGGACGGCGACGGCGAACGTCTCTACCGGCCCAGAGCGGACGACGGCCACCGCCACTACCTCGTCTGCCGGGAGTGCGGCCTCAGTCTGGCCGTCGACTCCGAGGACGTCGAGGAGTGGGTGGCGAGGATCGCGCGGGACATCGGATTCCACGCCGTGGACCACACCGTCGAACTCACGGGTGTGTGCGACGACTGCCGCCCCGGACCGACGGAGCACCGAACGGGCGTTTGACCCGCCGGTGCGCCTTCCGGTCCGTCCGCGGGCGGGCCGGGAGGCGCACCGGCGGACGTCTTACGACATGCTCAGCTCCGCCGCTCCGTCCGCCGCCAGTTCCTCGGTGACGCGTGCGGGATCGAGCACGTCCGCGGCGAAGTGCACACCGGGGGCGATCGCCCCGTCGAGCGTCCGGAGAGCGGCGACGGCCGCGAGGAACCCGCTCAGTTCGTAGGAGTCCGCGGCGCGCAGGACGAGGCTCGCGACCGGCCGGTCGTCCACGGCCCTCTCCCGGAGGTGGAACTCCTGTCCGTACCAGGCCCCGTGGCGCCGCACGTCCTCGTCGGCCGCCGCGACCAGCCCGGCGGTCTCCGCGCTGTCCAGGACCCACGCCATGGCCAGTTCCTCGGCCAGGCGCCCGCCGCCGAAGACGGTGTACCAGCGCACCTGGCCGATGCCCGTGGCGCGGGCCAGCCGGACGGCCTCGGTGGACAGGTAGGGGAAGGCGTCGACGGGGGCGGGGAAGGCGTCGAGCCGCAGCCCCCGGCGGGGTGACAGGGCGCGCTCCCGGACGCGGTCCCGCTGCCAGGCCGCCGCCGGCGTGCCGTGCTCCGGCCCCCGGCCGAGCAGTACGTCTCCGGCCGCGGCCGGCGTGAGCGGTGCGACACCGCCCAGGTAGGCGTCCAGTACCTCGGCACCGGGGGTGCGGGCGGCGAGGGCGCGGGGCAGCAGTGACGACAGGCCCGGCAGCGCGCCGGCGGACAGCACGGCCACCCGTCCGGCCGCCGACCACCGTTCGGTGCCCCCGTCGGTGGCGAGCAGGTGGTGGACCGGGTCGTCACCGGCCGCGTCGACGTAGTCGGCGCCGCCTCGCAGCGCGGACCGCGCGACCGTGTCGAGGACACGGTACGAGGGCCCCGCGCAGTTGACGACGAGCCGGCAGCCCGCCGCGAAGCGGTCCAGTGCTTCCGCGTCGGCCAGGTCGACGGCGCGGGCGCTCACGTCCGGGCCTCCTCCGGGGAGGCCCGCGATCAGCGCCTCGGCCCGGGCCCGGTTGCGGCCGGCCACCAGCAACGGGCCGGCACCCGCCCGGTGGAGCCGTCGCACGACGGCTCCACCGACCGCTCCGTAGCCGCCCAGCACGCCGACGGTTCCCGTGTGACGCACGGTTTTCCTCGTCATTTCCCACCGAACCCCTTCTTGAAAATGATAATTATTATCGCACTTATTGATCGACATACCACGGGAGAAGTGACCGACGATGTACGACGTGATCGTGGTGGGCGGAGGACCCGCGGGTCTCAACGCGGCGCTGGTCTCCGGACGTCAGCGCAGGCGGGTCCTCCTGCTGGACTCGGGCCGCCCGCGCAACGCGCCCGCGGAGCAGATGCACATGTTCCTCAGCCGGGACGGCTTCCCGCCCGCCGAGCTGCGCCGCATAGGCCGGGAACAGCTCGGCGTCTACCCGAACGTGGAGGTACGGGAGGCCGCCGTCACGGCCGCCGCCCCCGAGCCGCCGGGCTTCGCCGTGACGCTGGCCGACGGCACGGTGGAGCGCGCCCGCAAGCTGGTCCTCGCCACGGGGCAGGTCGACGTGCTCGACGAGCGGATCGGGGGACTGTCCGCGTTGTTCGGCCGGGGGGTGTACCACTGTCCGTTCTGCCACGGCTGGGAGACGAGCGGAATGAGCCTGGCCGTCCTGGGGCACGAACTGCCGCAGGTCATGCAGGCCCTCTACGTCGCCGACCGGTTCAGCGGGGACGTGATCGTGTGCACCGACGGACACCCGGTGCCCGAGCAGGCCGCGGGCCGGCTCGCCGCGGCCGGGATCGCCGTGGAGGAGACGGCCGTGACCCGCGTCGAGGGCGAGGAGGGCGCCGTCCGCCTGGTCCTGGCCGACGGGCGGGTGCTCGAACGGCAGGGCGTCTACCACCGGGCGCCCACCCGCCAGCACTCCCCGCTGGCCGAGGAGTTGGGGTGTGTGATCCTCCCGGACGGCTGTGTGCGGGTGGACGAGTTCCAGCGCACGTCCGTGTCCGGGGTGTACGCGGCCGGCGACACCGCCCGCCTGGAGGCGCTGCCGGACGCCCTCACCTTCGTGATCACCGGTGCCGCCGACGGCGCCCGGGCCGCGGTCTGGCTGGACCAGGAGCTCTTCCGCGAGGACGCCGGCCTGAACGGCTGACACCGAGGTGCGGCGGGGACGGTTCCGCCCCCGCCGCACCCTTCTCACCGGTCGTCCGGTTCACGCAGGGCGGCGGCGAGTCCGGCCACCGTGGGCTGCTCCAGGAAACGCCGGGGCGTCACCCGTCCCCGTCCCTCCCGCGCGAACGAGGCGAGCATCCGCACCGCGAGCAGCGAGTCGCCGCCGAGCGCGAAGAAGTCGGCGGTGCGCTCGTCGACCGGGCGGTCCAGCAGCTCGTGCCAGTGCGCCGCGACGGCCCGCTCCGTGTCGTCCCGGGGCGGGCCCGGCTCCGCTCCGCCGGACGCCGCCGCGGGTACGGACAGACGCCGGCCGGACGCCGGCCGGCGCGGTTCCGCCTGCTGCTCACCGTCGACCGCGTCGGGCAGTTCCACCACGGCGGCCCAGGCGTCCGGTTCGACCAGCGCCTCCACGGTGGCCATGAGGTCGGCGAACATCCGGTCGACGTCGGCTCCCGCGAACAGCTCCTCGACCAGTGAGAAGACGACCACCAGCTCCCCGCGCAGCTCGAACAGCCGTACCTCCAGGGCCACCTGGGGCGTCCGCAGCTGCTGGTGGTGGCTCAGCAGGTCGATGGCCCCGAGGGGGCCGGCCTCCTGGGGCACCTCGCTGCCCAGTGCCGCGTCCACGCCCAGGGTGGACTGGAAGACGACGGGTGCCACCGGGCGGTGGGTGCCCCGGCGGCGGCCCAGTTCGCGGGAGACCTCCACGCCGGTGATCAGGTTGTGGGCGAGCGCGTCGCCGATGTCCTGCTGCGCGCGGCCGGCGAGGTCGGCGAAGACGGGGGCCGCCGGCAGGTCGACCGGCAGGAGCATGGTGGAGGAGAAGGCTCCCACCAGGCGTGACACGTCGGGGTGGAGCGGGAGGCGGTTCAGCTGGAGGGTGTTGAGCAGGAATCGGCGGTGGCCGCAGGCCCGGGCGACGGCGGCGGCGAAGGCGGCGAACATCGCCGCGGACGGGGTCACACCGTGCTCGGTGCACAGCCGGCGCAGCCGTGACCAGCGCTCCGGGTCGAGCACCGCCTGCCGGGTGCCCATCAGGGTGGGGCGCACCTCGGCGGGGTCGGCCACCAGCGGCAGGGCCGGGGGCAGCGGGAAGCCGTCGAGACGGTCCCACCACCAGTCGCGGTCCTGCTGCCACGCCTCGGTGCCGGGCAGGTCCCGCAGGGTCGTGACGTAGTCGCCGTAGTCGATGTCCAGGGGCGCGAGGACGGCGTTGTAGTCGGAGACCAGGGCGAACAGGTCGCGGTAGAAGACGCCGGAGGACCAGCCGTCGACGATCAGCAGGCTGGTCGAGGAGTGCAGCCGGGCGCGGTCCCCGGGCATCAGCGTCAGCCGCATGTCCAGGCCGCAGCCCTGCGACGGGTCGGGGCCCTCGGTGCTCATCTCGTGGCGGATCTCCGCGAGCCGGGCCGCGGCCGTCTCCTCGTCGGCGTCGCGCAGGTCGGTGACCCGCAGCCGCGGGACCGCCTCCGGGTCGTCCAGGGGCAGGATGTGCTGCCGGCCGTCGGGCAGGATCCGCGCCCTCAGGACGGCCTGGTGCTCGGCCAGGCGCTCCAGGGCGTCCTGCAGCGCCTCGGGGGCCTCGTCGGCGTCGACGTCCTCCAGCCCGATGTCGACGTAGTGGTGGGCGGAGCGGTAGGACAGCTCCCAGGCGTCCTGCTGGCCCACGAAGTAGCCCTGCTGGAGCGGCAGCAGCGGGAACGGGGCGTCCGGGTCCTCACGCCGGCGCAGGTCCAGCGGCAGCGGGCGCAGCGCGCCGGTGCCGGTGCTGCGTTCGTGGACGAGGGCCGCGAGCTGCGCGGCGCTCTGCTCGACCCGGACGTCCGCCAGCGCCAGCGGCGTGCCCAGCCGTTTGCGGAGCATGGCGGCCATGCGGACGGCCAGGACGGAGTCGCCGCCCAGGCTCAGGAAGCTGGCGTTCGCCGGCACGGCGGCCGGGTCGGTCTCCAGGGCATCGGCCCACACGGCGCGGACGGCGTCGACCAGGTCGGCCGGTGCGGTGGTCTCGGGGGCGGGGGCTGAGGTCAACAGAGGGCTCCAGTCGGGTCGGTGGGGCGGATGACGTCGTCCACGGCGTGGATCCGTGGGAGGGGGAGGTCGGGAGGCAGCCGGTCGGCGAGCGCGGCGCGGACGCGGCCGGTGTCGGGTCGGACGCCGCGGGTCCGGACGCGTCCCGCGACGACGCGCTGGCCCGCCGCCGCGGCGAGGGGGTGCGCCGCGTGCGGCAGGACGGGCAGCGGGTCGAAGCCCGACGCGTCCAGCTGCCTCGTCCACTCCTCCGCGGTGAGGAAGACCCGGTCCTGGCCGGCGCGCAGGTCCGTGAACCAGCCCTGTTCACCGGGGGCCGGCGACATCAGCAGGTACATGGAGGTGAGCGCCTGGTAGTGCTCCTGGCACGACTCGACCAGGACCAGCAGCCCGCCGGGGACCAGCAGTTCCCGCAGGGCCGCCAGGGCACGTCCGGCGTGCCGCGCGTTGTGCAGGACGTTCGCCGCCAGGACGACGTCCTGGGATTCCGGCTCCAGGCCCTGCGCGAGCGGGTCGGTCTGGATGTCGAACAGGGCGTGCCGCAGTCCGGGACGGTCGCCGAAGACGTCCCGGGCCGCCCGCAGGAAGAACGGGGAGACGTCCGTGAACAGGTAGTCGACGGGCCCGCCGCCGAGTGCCTCCAGGACGGTGCCGGTGGTACCGCCCACCCCGGCGCCCGCTTCGAGGACGCGCAGGGGAGCCGGTGCCGTACGGCGGCGGGCCTCGTCCGCGATCAGGGACGCGGCGGCGTGGTTGGCCCAGCGGCTGGGGACGCTGTCGCGGTAGTTGCCCTGCGCGGTGCCCGTCTCCCCGCCGGGGAAGAGGACCTCCTGCAGGGACGTGCGGTCCTGGAGCAGCGGCACGAGCCGTTCGGCCGCGGCCCGGAAGAACCGGGTCATGGCGGCCGGGTAGCCCAGACCCGTACAGGCGCCGTCCAGTTCGCGCAGCGCCCGGGCGTGGTCGCGGCGGTCCGGCGCCACGAGGGAGTGGTGGCGGCCCGTCGCCGGGTCCAGGCGGAGCCGGCCCTCCGCGGTCAGGGTGCGCAGCCAGCGCCGTACGATCCACGCGTGCCGGGGTGCGACCGCCAGGGCCCCGAGGATCTCCTCGGTGGTGGGCCGGCCGCCGTCGCGCAGCAGCCGGGTCCGGTCGAGTACCCGGGCCATCGTCAGCAGTGCCGTCTCGTCGAGCTGCCGCATCAGTGCCGGAAGGGCGGCCGGATCGGTGCCGCGTACGGCGGCGTCACCGGCGTACGCGGCCCGGCTCGCGGCGCGGGCGTCGTCGTGGCCCGTACCGGTCGGCACCCTCGGGTGCGGAGGCGGGCCCGCCACCAGCAGGGCGTCCCGCGCGCCGCCGCGCACCAGCTGCCAGTCCGTCACGCCCGGGAGCCCGGTGAGGACCTCGTCGGTGAGGGCGCCGTTCACGCGCGGCCGCCGTCCACCACGGTGATCGCCGGCGGGGTCGTGCCCGGCTCGGCCCGGCGCAGGTGGTCGCGCAGCACCTCGGGCAGGCGGCGCCGCACGAACAGGGGGAACGGCTCGTGGGCGGACGGACCGGAGAACGACAACACCTCCGCGGCGGCGGGGGCGCAGTCCGCGGGCGACGCCACGGCCAGCATGCGCGGGTCGGCGGCGTCGAGCAGTACGGCGGCGTCCGCTCCCGCCAGTGCCTCGCGCAGGGCGTACGGGGTCGCCGCCCCGGGGGCGTCGTGGAGCAGGGCGTTGGGGATGCCGTGGACGACGACGGGCCTTCCGCCGAGCGCCCCGCGCAGCGCCTCCCGGACGCCGCTCCCCCGGTGTCCTTCCCAGGGTGTACGGCGCACCCGCCGGGTGCCCGGACCGCCAACGCGCAGCACGAGGTCGTAGCGGTAGCGGGTGAGTTCGGTGTCCTCGGCCATGGTGCGGGCGTGCACGCTCATCCGGACCGGCCGCGGCAGGTCCGCGAGCACGGCGGCGACGGCCGTGGGGGCGAAGGACAGTTCCTCGTCCGCCTCGGCGGCGGCCGCCGCCCTGGCGGCGATCGTCGTGTCGTCCGCCTCGGGGTCGCGCGCCCGTTCCAGCCGTCCGAAGTGGTCGAGCAGCAGGCCGGAATGCCGGATGTCCCCGACGACCACGGTGCCGCCGTCCTCGACGGCGGACAGCGCCCCGTGCAGGACGGCCGTCAGGTAGGCCAGGTCGGGGAAGCACTGGGTGACCGAGTTGAGCAGCACGCAGTCGGGGAGCGCCCCGGGGCCGAAGGCGGCGTCCATGGTGTCCCGCACCCGGGAGGCGGCCGTCTCGTGGGCGGCGGCGCGGACGAACGCGGTGCGGGGCAGGCCGGCGGCGGTGAGGCGGTCCACCGCGACCTGGGCGACGTCGGTGCCGGCGTACCCGTCCAGGTGCGGGTGCAGGCGGTGGGCGAGCAGACCGGTGCCGCAGCCGAGTTCCAGCAGCCTGCGCGGGCGCTGGGCCAGGACGAGGTCCACGGTGCGCTCCGCCCAGTCCCGCATGTGGGCCTCGGGCAGCGGTGCCCCGGTGTCGGAGGCCCGCCATCCGGACAGGTCGAGGTCGTCGGCGTGCCGCCCCTCGGCGGTCTCGTACGTCCACTCGTAGACCTCGGCCCACTGTTCGAGGTGCTCGCGCATCAGGGGGCCGGGTTCGGGTGCGGCGGTCACGGCGTCCGGGTGGGGGACGACGTGGACGCCGCCGTCGGACGTGGGGCGGGCCCGGGCCACCCAGGGATGGGCGGCCAGTGACTCCGCGATCCGGCCGGTGTGTTCAGCCGTCGTGTGGTCGGACACCGAGGTGCTCCGTTCTGTCGTCGTGGGGGTGGTCGGAGGGCGTGGTCGGTCGCGGGACCAGCCGGTGCCCGGTCAGGTGGAGGACGCGGTCGGCGCGGGCGGCCGTGCCGGCGTCGTGCGTCACGGTCAGGACGGCGGGCCCGCTCTCCCGCAGCCGGTCCAGCAGGTCGAGGACGAGTCGCGCCGAGTCGGGGTCCAGGCCCGCGGTGGGTTCGTCCAGCAGCAGCGCGTCGGGCTTGGCGGCGAGCGCCCGGGCGAGGACGACCCGGCGGCGCTGGCCGCCGGAGAGCGCCGCCGGTCTGCGGCCGGCCAGTCCGGCGGGGAGTCCCACGGCTTCGAGGAGTTCCCGTGCGCGTTCCCGCCCCGCCGCCGCGGTGGTCTTGTGGAACACCTTCAGCGGCCGGGCCACCGCCCGGCCCGCGGTGTGCGCCGGGTTGAGTTCCCCCACCGTGTCCTGTCCGGCCAGCTGGACGGCGCGCAGCATCCACCGGTCGCGCGAGCGGGTCCCGGCGGGCAGGGGGTGTCCGTGCAGGAGCAGGTGTCCGCCGGCCGGTGGGCGACGGCCCGCGAGTGCGTGCAGCAGGGTCGTCTTGCCGCTGCCCGACGGCCCGGTGACGGCCAGCCAGCCGCCCGCCGGCAGGTCCAGGTCGGTGGGGTCGAGCAACGGTGTGCCGTCCGGGGTGCGCAGGGTCAGGCCCCGCGCCGACAGCACGACGGCCGGAGACCGGGCGGGGCCCGCAGTGCGGGGCGGCGCGGGGCCGGTGACCGGGCCGCGCCGCTCCCTTTCCGGGGAGCGCGGCGTCCGTCCCCGTACGGCGCCGGCCGCTCGCGCCGTGGCCCATGTGAGGGTGGCCGGGCCCGCTTCCGCTTCCGCTTCCGCTTCTGCTTCCGGGGAGCACGGTATCCGTCCCCGTACGATGCCGGCCGCTCGTGCCGTGGCCCGTGCGGGGTCGTCCGTGCGGGGGCCCGGGTCCGCCGCCGCGGCGAGCACCAGGGTCCGGTCGGCCAGTTCCGCGGCCAGCCGGGCGTCGTGGGTGACCAGGACGACGCACCGGCCGGGAACTCCCCGGCCGGACCGCACCACTTCGGCCACCAGGCCGGCCGTCGCGCGGTCCAGTGCCGAGGTCGGCTCGTCGAGGACGAGCAGTTCCGGATCGGCGCACAGGGCCCGGGCCAGGGCGACCCGTTGGGCCTGTCCGCCCGAGAGTTCCCCCGCCCGGCGGGAGGCGAGCCGGGGCGGGAGGCCCAGGCGGTGCATCAGTTCCCCGACCCGCCGGCCGCGGGCGGCGGCGTCACCGGTGAACTCCTCGCCGATCAGCCGGTCCACGCGCCACAGCGGGTGGAGGGCCGCGCCCGGGTCCTGCGCCAGCCAGCCGCACCGGGCGCGCCGCCACCGCCCGGCCGCCCGGCCCTGCGGCACCGTCTCCCCGCGCCAGCGCACGGTGCCCGCCGCGCGGTGCAGTCCGTCCGGGAGGACGTCGAGCAGGGCGCGCAGCAGCGTGGACTTGCCGGCACCGGACGCTCCGGTGACGGCCAGCACCTGCCCCGGGCCGACGCGGAGGTCGACCGGCGGCAGGACGACGGCTCCGTCGAGGGCACGGCGGACGGTCAGGCCCTCGACGGCCAGCAGCGGGGCGTGGGCGGGAGACGGCTCGTCGTGGGCGCGGATCGTCATACCGCCTCCCCCGGAGTCCGGGCGGCCGTCCGGGCGGCCGCGGCGAACACCCAGGCGCAGCCCGCCAGGGGGACCGCGGGAGCCAGCAGCGCCCAGGGGTTGAGCGCGGCGCCGGGCAGGTTCTCGCTCAGCATCAGGGCCCAGTCGGGGTCCGGGGGCTGGGGTCCCAGGCCGAGCACGGCGAGGGCCGCGGCGATCTGCAGCGCCGTGACGAGCCGGAGCCCGGCGTCGGCGGCCACCAGGCGACGCAGGGCGGGCAGCACCTCGTGGAACAGGACGGCGGGTGTGCGCTCGCCGCGCTCGACGGCGGCGTGCACGTGCCCGCTGTCGCGCAGCTGCGCGCACTGCGTGCCGACGACCCGTGCGGCGAGCGGGGCTCCCGCGAGCACGGCCGCCACGACGACCGCCGTGGCACCCGGCAGGGCGGTGGCCAGCACCAGCGCCAGGACCAGGGCGGGGACGGCCAGCAGCAGGTCGCACAGGGCCCGTACGGCGCGGGAGACACGGCCCCCCGACCAGCCCGCGGCCAGTCCGAGGCCCGTGCCGCAGGCGACCGCGGTGATCGCGGCGGTCAGGGACACCGCCAGGAGCTGGGTGCCCCCGGCCAGGACCCGGGACAGCACGTCACGCCCCAGGACGTCGGTGCCCAGCGGGTGCTGTCCGCCCGGCGGCGCCCAGGGTGCGGCGACCGTGCGCTCCGGTGGGTGCGGAGCGGCGTACCGGGCGAGCGGCACGCACACCAGCAGGACGAGGGCCGCGGTCACGGACAGCCTGGGATGGACGGCTCCGGGGAGGAGACGCGGGGATCGGCCGGTCATACGGCCCTCCCCGGTACAGGTCCCGGCCCCGGCCCCGAGGGACCGGTGTCCCCCACGTGGCCGGGCACCGTGGTGCGACGGGCGGCCAGGTCGGCCAGGAGCATGCCCAGCAGCAGGACGACGGCCGGGAGGAGGGCCGCGGCCTGGATCACGGGAACGTCCCGCACCGCGACGGCGGACACCAGCAGCTGCCCGGTGCCCGGATAGCCGAACAGCGTCTCCACCAGGGCGGTGCCCGCCACGAGACCGCCGGACAGCAGGGCCGTCACCTGGAGCGCCGGCGCGGACAGGAAGGGCAGGACGTGCCGGTGCAGCACGAGCGGGGCGGGCAGGCCGCGCAGCCGCGCGTCGGCCACGTGCGGGCGGCGCAGGGTGTCGGCCAGCACCCCGCGCAGCAGGGCGGTGGCGAACGCGGCCGACGGCAGCGCAAGGGTGAGCGCGGGCAGCACCAGGAGCCGGGGGTCCGCCAGGGGGGAACCGCCGGGCGGCAGCAGGGACACGGGAGGCAGCCAGCCCAGCAGTCCCGCCAGGACCGCGCCGAGCACCGCCGCGTAGACCGGCTGCGGCACGGCGGCCAGTCCGGTGGCGGCCGTGCCGCCCCGGCCGCCGCGCAGGTACGTCACGGTCAGGGCCGTCGCGGTGAGCAGCACGGTGACCGCGAGCGTCACCACGACCAGGACGGCGGTGGCGGGCAGCCGCTCGGCGAACAGCGCCGCCACCGGTCTGCCGCCCGCCAGCGAGCGTCCCAGGTCTCCCCGGACCATGCCGTACAGCCAGTCGAGGTAGCGCACCGCGGCCGGCCGGTCCAGTCCGAGGCGCTCCCGCGCCGCCGCGACGTCCTCCGCGGACGCCCGGCCGGCCGTCCTCAGCTCCCCGGCGTCCCCGGGGAGCAGTTCGGTGGCCGCGAAGACCACGGCCGTGGCGGCGACGGCCAGGGCGGCGGCCCGGCCGGCCGGGCGCAGGGCGCGGCCGGCAGCGCGCAGTGTCACTTGGCCATCCACACCTGGTCGATGAACATGCGTTGGAACCCGGGCCCGTCGGGCAGTCCGCGCACTCCGGGCGCGGCGAGGTCCAGGCCGTCCCCGGTGCCCCAGACGACGTAGCCGCCGTCCTTCCACAGCTCGCGCTGGATGCCGGAGAGCAGTTCCTCGCGCCGCGCGTCGTCCGCGGTCGACATGGCGCGGGCGAAGCCGTCGTCGAAGGTCTCGCTGCGCCAGGCGGTCTCGTTGGTCGGGGAGTCGGACAGCAGCCCGACACGGACGAGGTCGGGGAAGGAGATGCCGCCGTAGTAGCCGGTGTAGAACGCCTTCTTGGCGTAGACGGCGGTCCAGTAGGTGTCCGCCGGCTCGACCTTCACCTCCGCGTCGACGCCGATGTCGGCGAGCTGCTGGGCGTAGAGGGTGGCCGCGGTGTCCATGCCGGGGTAGGAGGTGGTGGTGTGCAGGGTGACGGACAGTCCGTCGGCGTGGCCGGCCTCGGCCAGCAGCCTCTTTGCCTTCGCCACGTCGCGGGTGCGCTGCGGCAGGTCCCCCGGGGCCGAGGGGTCGTAGGGGGTGGGAAGGTCGTTGGCGACCTTGCCGTAGCCGAGGAACACGGTGTCGACCAGGGCCTTGCGGTCGGCGGCGAGGCGGAACGCCTCGCGGACCCGGGGGTCGTCGAACGGCGCGGTGTCCAGGCGCATGACGAACGGGTACTCGGTGACCCCGTCGCGCCGGACGACCTGGGTCCGCGCCGAGGATCCGGCGCTCTTGACGGCGGCGGGGCTGACGCTGCCGGCGACGTCGGCCTGCCCGGAGGCGACGGCGTCGGCCCGTGCCTGCGGGTCGGCGACTGCCTGGATCTCGATCCGGTCCAGGTGCGGGCGCTCGCCCCACCACGTGTCGTTGCGGGTCAGGACCGTGGTCTGGGCGCCGGTCCGCTCCACCCGGTAGGGGCCCGAGCCGGTGGCGGGGCGGGAGAAGTCCTCGGTGCCCTCGGGCACGACGAAGGTGACGGATTCCAGGGCCCGGGGCGCGTCGGCCATCGGGGCGCGGGTGGCCAGGACGACGGTGTGCTCGTCGGGGGCGGTGGACTTCGCCATGTCGAAGTCGGCGAGCCGGCCGTAGTTCTCGGCGGCCTTCTCGCCGATACGGCTCAGGGAGTACAGCACGTCGGCGGCGCGCACCGGCGTGCCGTCGGTGAAGCGGGCCTCCTCGCGCAGGGTGAGGGTCCAGCGGTCCATGGCGCCGTTGGGTTTCCACGACGTGGCGAGTCGCGGCCGGGTCTTCCCGTCCTCGCCGGGGACTGTCAGGACGTCGTAGGTCAGGGCGAAGCGCAGCACGTCGGACTCGTTGCCGAGGCCGCCGTGCGGGTCGTCGCTTGCGGTGGCCGGGGAGCCGGCGACGGCGTACCGCAGGGTGCCGCCGTCGACGGGCGCGCCGGTGCGGGCGGGCGGGGTGTCGGCGGCGGGTGTGCCGGAGCAGGCGCTCAGCAGCAGGGCGCCGGCCGCCGCGAGGGCGGTGAGGGCGGATCTGCGGGAGAGGGTGGCACGGGATGACGGGTGCTGGTGCATGGTTGCTTTCCGCGAGGGGTTCGGATGTCGGGTCGGGCGGCCGGGTTCACCGGCCGGCGCGTACGGCGGCCAGGGCCCGGTCGACCAGGGCGGCGGTCCGCCGGACCGCGGGGTCGTGCAGCAGGGAGTAGTGGTGGCCGTCGACCGTGTGGGCGTCCACCGGTCCGCCGACGTGCGGCAGCCAGCCCAGGGCGGGCAGGTCTGCCGCGTCGTCCACGCCCATGCCGACACCGGCGTTGTGCGGCGAGGGACGGGACGCGGCGATCAGCAGCAGCCGGGTGGCGGGATCGGTGAGGTGTCCGGCCCGGTGGCCGGCCAGCGCCCGCAGGTGGCGTTCGAAGACCTCGAGGCGGGTGTCGGCGGTGTCCCGCGGGCCGAGCAGGCCGGCCGCTCGCAGCCGTTCGGTGGCGGCCCGGCGGACCGCCGCCGGGTCCGGGGCGGTCCGGATCGGCTCCGCGTCCGGGCCGAGGTCCAGGTCGAGGTCGAGGAACGCCTCCAGTGAGCGCAGGTAGCGGACGGCCGCGAAGGCGGTGTCCTGGGCGCGGTCGGCGCCGCCCAACTCCCGGATGCGGTCCGGGGTGTTGGAGTCGATCAGGACCAGCAGGTCGGTCCGCTCACCGCGCCGCTGGAGCTCCACGGCCATCTGGTGGGCGACCGTGCCGCCCATCGACCAGCCGCCCAGCAGGTAGGGGCCCGTCGGCTGGTGGGCGCGGAGCGCGGCGAGGTAGCGGTCGGTCATCTCGGCGATGGTCCGCGGCCCGGTGCCGCCGGTCAGGGCGGGGTCGGTGAGGGCCACAACGGGCCGGCCGTCGGTGAGGTGACGGGCGAGTTCGCCGTAGCAGAGCACGTCCCCGCCGGAGGGGTGCATCAGGAACAGGGGGCGGTCGCCGTCGCCGTCGTGCAGCAGCAGGGCCGCGTCGGTGTCGGGGCTCGGACCGTGACCGGCGGATATCGCCCGTCGCGGTGCGCGGGCCGGGGCGGCGGGCACGGTGCGGGGCTCGTGGAGGTCCCATGCCTTCGGTGCGTCGGCCAGCCGGCGGACCCGCTCGGTGTAGGCGGCGAAGGCCGCGTCCGCCTCGTCGGCGGGCAGGACGTTCTCCAGTACGTCCCACTGGAGCAGGAGCGCGCCGTGCTGCTCGATCACCTGGTGGTCCAGCCAGGTCTGCGGGGTGCTGCTCACGCCGTACACCGGTGTGCCCGCCCAGTCCAGGTCGTGTCCGCCGCCGAGCGGCCCGGAGAGGCCGAGGGCGCTGGTGAAGACCACGGGGACGGACGCGGTGCGGCCGGTGCGCGAGGACTTCTCCGCCAGCAGGTCGAGCGCGGAGAACTCCTGGTGGTCCAGGTCCTCGAAGAGGGTGTGCTGGGCCCGTACGGCGGCGTCGGCGAAGCAGCGGGTGTCCGAGCGGTCCACCTCGTGCAGCATCAGCGAGGTGAAGTCGCCGACCACGGCGTCCGCCCCGGGCAGGTGCGCGGGCCGGTCGAAGAGGGTGAGGGTGACGGCGAACCGGTCCTGTCCGGACCACTCGGCGAGTGCCTCGCCGTAGGCCGCCAGCAGGACGGCCGTGGGGGTCAGCCCGCGCCGGGCGGCCTCGGCCTTGAGGGCGTCCCAGCGGTCCGGTTCCAGGCGGGCGGTGCGCCGTGCGAAGCGGGGCCGGTCCCCGGGGCCGACGGTGCGTACGGGCAGGGCGGGGGCGCCGGGCAGGTCGTCCAGCCGGGCCCGCCAGTAGGCGGCGGCCCGCGCGTGTTCGGGGCCCTCGGCACGGCGTTCGAGCGCGGCCACGCAGTCCGCGAAGGTGGTCTCCAGCGGGGGCAGCCGGGCGTCGGGGTCCTGGTAGAGGGTGCGCAGTTCGCGGTCCCAGATCAGATAGCTGGCGGTGTCGCACACCAGCACGTCCACGTTGACGAACAGGCGGATCACGTCACCGGGCAGGCGGGCGGCCCGGATGCCGACCAGGGGCCAGCGGCCCGGCCGGGGTTCGCGGCGCACCATGCGCGCGCGGACGCGTTCCAGCTTCCGGGCGCGTTCGGTGTCGTCGTCCTCCGTCAGGTCCTGCACGCGGATGCGGTAGTGGGGCACCTTGTCGAGCACCCGGTTGCGGCCCTCGGGGGAGACGACCGCGCGCAGCATCGGATGGCGCGCGACGACCGCGTTCCACGCCTCCTCGTAGCGGTCGGTGTCCAGGCCGGGGCAGTCGTACTCCAGGTGGAAGGAGCAGGGGACGTCGCCGAGGCGGTAGCCGCCCGATCCTCCGACCCAGTAGGCGTGCTGCACCCGGGTGAGGGGGAACTCCCGTGGGCCGTCGGCGGACAGGGGGGCCGGGACGTCCGCGTCCGCCGGCGCGGCGGCGGCGCGCCGCGGTTCCCCGCCGGGCAGCAGCGGGGCGAGGGCCGCGACGGTCGGCCGGGCGAGCAGGTCCTGCAGCCGCAGGTCGGCGCCGTGTTCGTCGCGCAGCCGGGCCAGCATCCGGGTGGCCAGCAGGGAGTGCCCGCCGAGGGCGAAGAAGTCGGCGTCGCGGTCGGTGACGGGGAAGCCCAGCAGGTCCGACCAGACCGCGGCCAGTCGCGCCTGGGCGTCGGTGGTGAACACCGCTCCGGTCCCCGGTTCCGCCATGGGTGTGCCGGGAGCCGGTACGGCGGAGGGCGTGCCCGCGGTGCGGGGCGCGAGGTCGGCCGGCGAGACGGCGACGGAGGCCGGGGCGCGGCCCCGGGCGGCGAGTGCCAGCAGCCGGTCCACGGTGCGCATGCCGTCGGCCAGGCCGATCGAGTGCCGGGAGGCCACGGTGCGTTCGCTCCCGCCGGGGCCCACCCGCCAGCCGTCCCAGGCCACGCTGACCCAGCGGGGTGTCCCCGTTCCCGGGGTGTGCTCGTGTTCGGCGAGGGCGTCCAGGTATCGGTTGACCGCGGCGTACGGGGCGAGGCCGAGGCCGCCGACGAACGCCGTGGCGGAGGACATCAGCAGGACGGTCGCCGGGCGGCGTCCGGAGGGGAGGGCGTGCACGGCGGCGCGCAGCGCGAGGGCCGCGGTGACCTTGGCGTGCGCGTGTGCGCGCACGGCCTGCTCCTCGGTGGCCCGCAGGGGTGCGACGGCGGCGGAGGCGACCACGCCCGCGGCGTGCACGACCAGGTCCAGCGGGCCGTCGCGGTCGGTCAGTTCCCGCAGCAGGGCCGTGGTGGCGGCGGTGTCCGCGGCGTCCGCGGCACGGACCTCGATGTCGGCGCCGGCCGCCCGCAGGGCACGGACCGTCTCCGCCCGTGCCTCTTCGGCGCTGCCGGGGGCGGGGGCCGGGGGGAGTCCGGTGCGGCCGGTCACCACGACCCGTCGTCCGGTGCGGGCCAGGTGTCCGGCCAGGGCCAGGCCCACGTCGCCGAGGCCGCCCAGGACCACCGCCGTGCCCGTCCCGCCGTCGGTGCCGGCCGGGTCGTCCGCGGCCGGCGCGGGTGCGGACGGCCGCCAGGGGGTGATGTCGCGCGTCCAGCGGTGTCCGCCGCGCAGGGCGCACTCGACGCCGCTCGGGCCTCCCGACGCCAGGTCGGCGGCCTCCGCCAGTACGGCCCGGAGGTCGTCGGTGTCCGGCGCTCCGGCCGGCAGGTCCACCGAGCGCCAGCGCAGACCCGGGAACTCCTGGGCGAGGACGCGGGGAACGGCGAGGGTGGCGGCGGCCTGGGGCGTGGGCCGGTCGGCGCTCTCCACCTGCTGGGCGTGGTGGCCGAGGTGCAGCAGGCAGGTGCGATGCGCCCAGGGCGCGGCGGCCCGCGCCACCTCCGCGTACCGCAGGACCGACGCGCTGACGGTTTCCGCCGGGTCGTCGCCGGTGTCCGCGTACGGGCCGACCACGACGACGCCGTCGCACGGGGTGCCGGGGTCGCGGACCGCCTCGTCGAGGGTGACGGTGCGGGCCCCGGCGGCGGCCAGCGCGGCGCGTACCCGCTCGGCCGACGGTGACTCGGGCGGACCGGCCACGAGCCAGCGGCCCCGCAGCGCCGGCCGGTCCGCCTCGACGGGCGGGGTGCGCCGCCAGACGGGCAGCTGGAAGGGTTCGGACTCGTCCGGGGCGTCCTGCGCCTCCGGGGTGGCCGACGGGGCGGCCGCGGGCGGATCGATCCACAGTCTGCGGCGTCGCACGGGCAGTCCGGGCAGCACGGCACGGCGTCGCCCGGGGCGGTGCAGGGCCGCGGCGTCCAGGGGGACTCCGTGCGTCCACAGTTCCCCGGCGGCCGCGAGCAGCGCGGCACGTCCCGTGCGGGGTTCGTCGCGGTCGGGGAAGGTCGCCAGGGTGGCCAGGGGCCGCCGGTCCCCCTGCTGGCGGGCCAGTTGGAGCAGTGTGCCGCCGGGCCCCGCCTGGACGAGGACGGCCGGCCCTTCGCCCAGGGCGGTGGCCAGGGCGTCGGAGAAGCGCACCGTGGACCGCAGGTGCGCCACCCAGTGGTCGGCGCCGGGAGCGGTGTCCAGCAGCTTCCCGGTGAGGGTCGTGGCGAGCGGCGTGCCGGGAACACGCGGCTGAACGGTCTCGGCTGCCGCGCGCAGTTCGGGCAGGACCGGATCGACCAGACGCGAGTGGGCGGCCGCGTCGAGGGAGAGCCGTACGGTGCGCTCACCGCGCGCGGTCAGGGCCCGCTCCATCTCGGCCACGGCCGGCTCGGGTCCGGAGACCACACAGGACCGCGGGCCGTTGACGGCGGCCAGGTCCAGTTCCGGGTGGTCTGCGAGCAGGGCCAGGGTCCGCCGCTCGGTCAGCGGGACCGTCAGCATCACTCCGCCGCCCGCCGCCCGGGACATGCCGCGCGAGCGGACCGCCACCAGTGTCGCTGCGTCGGACAGGGACAGGGCTCCGGACAGCACGGCGGCCACGTACTCGCCGAGGCTGTGACCGACCAGCGCGTCCGGTTCCACGCCCCAGGAGCGCAGCGTGCGCGCGGCGGCCAGGGAGACGGTGAACAGGGCGGGCAGTCCGTGGGCGGGGTCGCGCAGCAGCCGGCGCGCCTGCTCGTCGGAGGGGTCGGCGGTGATCAGCCCGGTGAGGCCGGCACCGGTCCCGTCGTCGAAGAGAGCGGCGCACTCCCGCACGGTGCGGTCGAACTCCTCCTCCTCGGCGCACAGTCGGGCGCCCATGCCCGGGTACTGCGCTCCGCCGCCGGGGAAGGCCAGCACGATCCGGGGCGGTGTGGGGCCGGGACGGCGCCGCGGGGCGGTGCGCAGGGCGCGGCCGTCGGCCTCCGCCGCCCCGGTGATCACGGCGGCGGCGCGGTACGGCAGCGCGGCGCGGCCGGTGTGCAGGGTGTGGGCCGCGTCGGCGGGCGCGACCTCCGTGGTGTGCAGGGCGGTCGCGGTGTCCTCGGCGACACGGGCGAGGGCGTCGTCGCGGTGCGCGCTGAGCAGGACGAGCTGGGGCCGTGGATCGGCGGGGGGATCGGGCCGTACGGGGGCGCTGCCCAGGATCACGTGGCAGTTGGTGCCGCCGATGCCGAAGGAGCTGACGCCCGCGTACCGTTGCCCGGCCCAGTCGGTGGGCTCGTGGACGACGGTGAAGGGCGAGTCGTCCAGCTGGAGGTCGGGGTTGAGGGGCAGGGCGTCCAGGGTGGGCGGCAGCACGCCGTGGTGCAGGGCGAGGACGGTCTTGGCGAAACCGGCGATGCCGGCGGCCGAGTTGGCGTGCCCGATGTTGCTCTTGACCGAGCCCAGGGCGCACCAGGCCGGGCCGGTGTCGCCGAAGACGCGGCGCAGCGCGGCGACCTCGACGACGTCGCCGAGGCGGGTGGCGGTGCCGTGGGCCTCGACGTAGCCGATGTCCCCCGGGGTGAGGCCGGCGACCGCGAGCGCCTCGGAGACCACCCGGGCCTGTCCGCGCGGCGAGGGCGCGGTGAAGCCGGTGCGGTCGCCGCCGTCGTTGTTCACGGCGGAGCCGTGCAGGACGGCCAGCACCGGGTCGCCGTCGGCGAGGGCGTCGCGCAGCCGCCGCAGGACGGCCACGCCGACGCCCTGGGTGTGCACGATGCCGGTGCCCTCGGCGGAGAAGGTACGGACGTGTCCGTCGGCGGAGAAGATCCCGTCGGGGACGTGGAGGTAGCCCCGGCCCTGCGGCACGATCAGGGAGGCCCCGCCGGCGAGGGCGGTGTCGCACTCCCCCGCCAGCAGGGACTGCGCCGCGAGGTGCACGGCCACCAGGGAGGTGGAGCAGGCGGTGCCGACCGCGACGGCCGGCCCGGTGAGCGCGAGGCGGTGCGCGACGTGCAGGGGGAGGTAGTCGGCGACTCCCGCGAGGGCCGCCTGGAGGCTGCCGACGGGGTCGGTGGCGGAGGCGGCGTAGCGGTCGGCGAGGTTGCGGGCGAGGTAGTCGCTGTGGGCGGCGCCGGCGAAGACGCCCACGGCGCCCGCGCCGGCGCCGCCGCCGTGCCCGGCGCTCTCCAGGGCGCGCAGGCAGGCCTCCAGGAAGAGCCGCTGCTGGGGGTCCATCACGGCCGCCTCGGCGTCGGTCAGGCCGAACGGCTCGGGGTCGAAGTGGTCCTGCTCCTCGATGATCCCGCTGACGGGTACGTGGGCGGGGTTGGCCAGCAGCTTCGCGGGGACACCGCGTTCGGCGAGGTCCCGCTCGTCGTGCCGGGTCAGTCCGCTGCGGCCGCCCACCAGCAGGTCCCAGAAGGCCGCCGTGTCGGGCGCGCCGGGGAACCGGCAGTCCAGGGCGGTGACCGCGACCAGGTCGTCGTCCACGGCCGGAGGTCCGGGCTCGGCGCCCGGCACGGGGCCCCGGGAGGAGGTCGGTTCGGTCATCGTGCGGTCTCCTCGGCGAGGGCGCGTGCGGCGAGGCGGGAGCTTCTGCGCGCGGGTCGTTCGGGCTGCGGGACGGTGGGCGCGGGGGCGGGGGCGGGCCCCGTGGTGGGGGCGCCGGTGCGCGTGGACCCGGTGGCGCCGGGTGCGGAGGCGTCCCGGGCGCGTTGCGCGGTGATGCGGGCGGCCAGGGCGGCGACGGTGGGGTGCTCGAACATGTCGGCCAGCGCGAGCCGGGGCGCGATTCCCTCGCGGAGCCTGCGGTGGGTGAGGACGAGGGTGAGCGAGGTCGCGCCGAGGGCGCCGAAGGTGCTGCCGGGCGTCACGGGGACGTCGGTGAAGTCGGCCAGGACGGCGGTGAGCGCGTCCAGGACCTCCGGGTCCACGGGCGTGTCCGCGCCGGGCCGGTGGCCCGGGGACGGCGTCCGGTTTCCCGTGGGCGCCTCCTGCGTGCCGTGGTCCCCGGTGCTCCGGTCCGGGCCGGGCGTGTCGGACACCGGGGCCGGGGAGGGCACCGTGGTCCCGCCGCCGGACGGGGCGCAGACCACCTCGGCGAGCCCGTCGGCGGACAGGCGCGTCCCGGCCGCGGAGCCGGTGAGGCGTGCGACGTGGCGCAGCCAACGGGCGGACGCCTCCAGCGCTTCGTCCGGCCGGAGCCCGCCGGGCCGGACCACGAGGGCGGCCTCGAGACCCTGTGCCGCCGCCTCGGCGGCAGCGGCGGCGATCCACGCCGGGCCCTCGGCGGAGGAGGCGACAGCCGGTGCGGCCCCCGGTGCGACGGCGGGTCCCGCCTGCGGGACCGTGACGGGCCCGCTCCGCTGGGCGGTGCGGGTGTCGGAGCCGGCGTCCGCGGACGGTGCACCGCTGTCCGAAGAGGGCACTTCGGCGTCCGTGGCCGGTGCGGCGCCTGGTGCGGCGTCCGGTGCAGCACCCCGTGCGGCGCCCGGTCCCGTCGCGGTCAGCGCCGCGTGGTCGATCTTGCCGTTGGCCGTGACCGGGAGCTGGTCCAGGATGACGAACCTGCTGGGCACCATGTAGTCGGGCAGCCGTTCGCGCAGGCCGTCCGCCAGTTCCTCGGCCGTGGGCGGCTCGCTCGCGCCCCGGGGCGAGAGGTGCGCGACCAGCCGGGGCCGCCCGTCGGGCCCGCGCACCGACGACACCACGCACTGCCGGACCGAGGGGTGTCGGGCGAGCACGGCCTCCACCTCGCCGAGTTCGATGCGGTGCCCGCGTATCTTCACCTGCCGGTCGACGCGGCCGAGGAACTCGATGGTGCCGTCGGCGGTCCACCGGCCGAGGTCACCGGTCCGGTACAGCCTGCGGCCCAGCACGGGATGGACGGCGAACCGCTCGGCCGTCTGCGCCGGGTCGGCGGTGTAGCCGCGGGCCAGTCCGTCGCCGCCGATGAACAGCTCCCCCGCCTTGCCGACCGGACAGGGGCCGCCGTCCTCGTCGAGGACGAGGAAGCTCTGGCCGCGCAGGGCCCGGCCGTAGGGGATGCTGACCCAGTCCGGGTCGGTGCGCTCCACCGGGTAGGTGATGGACCAGATGGACGCCTCGGTGGCCCCGCCCAGGCTCATCACCTTCGCCTGTGGGGCGAGCCGGCGCAGCCGGTCGGGCAGGGTCAGGGGGATCCAGTCGCCGGAGAGCATCACCAGGCGCAGGGAGCTCAGCGCGGTGGCGGCCTCGCCGGGTTCCGTCTCCGCGTACTCGACGAGCATTTCGAGCAGGGCGGGGGCGGTGTTCCAGACGGTGACGCCGTGCCGGCCGGCCAGTTCCAGCCAGTGCTGCGGGTCGCGTTGCCGGGCGGGCTCGGGCAGGACGAGGCAGCCGCCTGCACCGAGGACGCCGTAGACGTCGAACACGGACAGGTCGAAGCTGAGCGCGGACAGCGCCAGTACGCGGTCCTCGGGGCCGATGCCGAACCGGTCGACGATGTCGTCGACGGTGGTGCGGGCGGCCCGGTGCTGGATCTCCACGCCCTTGGGGCTGCCGGTGGAACCGGAGGTGAAGATGGTGTAGGCGAGGTCGTCGGGGTGCGGAACGGCGGCGGGGACCGCGGATCCGGCGGTGGCGGCGGCGCCGCGGGCGGGACGCCCCGCCACGGTCAGGCGGTGCGCGGTGACGCCGTCGGGCCAGTCGGTCCTCACACCGCGGCCGGTCAGCGCGTGCCGGACGCCGGCGCGTTCGCAGACGGCGGCGATGCGGGCGGCGGGCCAGGAGGGCTCGACCGGCAGGTAGCCCGCTCCGCTCAGGCTGACGCCGAGTACGGCGGTGATCTGCGCGGTGCCCTTCTCGCAGGCGACGGCGACCATGTCGCCGGGGCCCACCCCCCGCGCGGCCAGCAGGGCCGCGGTGGCGGCGGCGTTGTCCGCGAGGCGGGCGTGGGTGACGGTGGCGGCGGAGGTGCGCAGCGCGGGTCGCCGCGGGTACCGCCGTGCCGCGTCGACGGCCGGGTCGTGCAGCAGGGGGCCGGCGTCGGGGAAGGGGACGGCGTCCAGGGGTTCCTCGGGGTGGAAGGAGGGATCCCAGCCGAGCGTGGTGTCGCGCCAGGCGCCGGCGTCCGTGAGGGTGCGCAACAGGCGTACGTGGGCGTCCAGGAGGGCCTGGATCCAGCCCTCGGGGAAGGCGCCCTCGACGGTGTCCCAGGCCAGGCGGAGCCGGCCGCCCTCGTCCCACACGATGTGGTCGAACAGGACCTGCGGGGTCTGGGAGATGCCGTACACCTCCTGGCCGATCCAGGCGGCCGGGGGCTCCGCGTCGCCCGCGAGGCCCACCCCGCTGGTGAACACCACCGGGTGGCTGGGGGCTCCCACCGCCGGCGCGTCCTGCGCCCGCAGTTCCCGGAGCACCTCGACGCCGGAGACGGACCGGTGGTCCAGGTCCTCCCAGAACCGGTGGTTGACGGCGGTGGCGTACTCGGCGAAGCCCTTCCAGCCGGCGGGGTCGAAGCGCGGCGTGCCGACCAGGGCGGTGGTGGTGAAGTCACCGACCACGCCCTCGGCCCCGCCCTCGTCCTCCGGGCGGTCGAACAGAGTGGTGTTCAGGCATACGCGTTCCCCGGCGCCCCACCGGCCGAGTACGACGGCGAAGGCCGCGAGCAGGGCGGCGGTCGGTGTGACCGCGTGTTCGGCGCACCGGGCGCGCAGTTCCGCCCAGGCACCGGCGTCGAGTTCGGCGGCGGATCGGACGAAGCGGGGCGGGGTGGTGTCTGCGGGGTCGCGCAGCAGGGGCAGCCCCGGCGCCGGCGGCAGTCCGGGGGCGCGTTCGGCCCAGTAGGCGCGGTCGCGGGCGTGCCGGGCCGCCCACTCGGGGTCGGCGGCGCGGGCGCGCCGGAGGTCGGCGAAGCGGGCCGCCGGTTCGGGGAGGCGGTGGTCCGGGTCCGCGACCAGGCTGCCCCACTGGCGCATCAGCAGCATCCAGCCGGCCATGTCGGTCAGGAGGACGTCGACGCCGACGTGCAGCCGGGTCCGTCCGTCGGGGAGCAGCGTGGCGTGGATGTCGAACAGCGGCCAGGCGCCGGTGGGGCGGTTCTGGTGGGAGCGTTCCCGGCGCCGTGCCGACAACGTTTCCCGCACCCGCTCGGCGGGCTCGCGGCGCAGGTCGGTGACGCCGACGCGGTAGGGGCCGGGGGACGCGGCGATGCGCTGCTCCCCCCGCTCGTCCACCGTCATGCGCAGCATCGGGTGGTGCTCGACCAGCCGGTTCCAGGCGGCCTCCAGCCGGGCCACGTCCACGAGCGGGTCCGTGTCGCCGGGTGTGCGGTCGTACTCGTGGTAGTAGAAGGTGGCAACCCCGCCCAGCGGCATGCCCTCGGCCCGTCCGGCCAGGTACGAGGCCTGAATGGGCGTCAGGGGGAAGCCGTCCTCCTCTTCCCCGCCCGGGGCCTCTTCCGGCGCGCGGCCGGTGAGCAGGCGGTCCGCCACCGCACGGGCCGTCGCGGTCTCGCCCAGGAAAGCGGTCAACGGCAGGTCCTGCCCGGCCCGTTCGCGGATCCTCCGCCTCAGCCGCACCGCGGTGAACGATTCGAGCCCCAGAGCCGCGAGCGGAGCCGTCGGCGTGACCTCGTGCGGTGGTGTGCCGAGTACTTCGGCGACGCAGTCGATGACGTGGGCAAGGAGGTCGTCGCTCGGCACAGGCTGGTTCATCCGGTCTCCGTCGCATAGGCAGGCAAGAGAGCGCTTCCCCCGCAGAGAGATCCGGGGGAAGCGGAACACCGATGAACCTAATTGAAAATGATTATCAGATCAACCAACATGCGGTGACGAATCGTTCGCGCGCCCCAGAACGCACAACCCCAGTGCCGGATCACCCGCCCGGCTCAACACCAGCCCCGCCTCGGCGACTTCGACCGCCAGCGCGTCCTCCGTCGCGACCCACCAGCGGTACTCGACCGACGTTCCGGCCAGCGGCCGGCCCTGGCGCAGGACTCCGTAGTCCATGCGCCAGGTGATCTCGTCCGCTCCCGTGGGGCGTGCACTCGCCCAGCCCTCGTACGCCAGCTCGCCGATGACGACCCGGGCCATCCGCACCCGCTCCACCTCCACCGGGGCGAACGGCGGAGTGAGGTTGAACACCAGCACTCCGCCCGGGGTGAGTTGACGGGCGGCGCGGCTCCACAGCGCGCGCCTCTGCCCGGGCGGCAGGTGGCCGATCATGTTCAGGGCCACCACCGCCCGCACTCCGTCGGGCCAGTCGGCGCTCGCGCAGTCGCCGGGAACCACCGTGACGCGTCCGCGCAGTGCGCCGTCCTCGTGGACCCGGGCGAGCAGGACGGCGCGCATCGCGGCGGACGGTTCGACGGCGAGCACCGGCACCCCCGGCAGCGCGTCACGGATGACGCGCACACCCCGGCCGGACCCGGCCCCGAGGTCCACCACGGCACCGGTTCCGGCGCGGACGCGCGACAGGACGTCCGCCAGCGCCGGCGCCAGCGGCTGCCACGACTCGGCGATCAGGATGTCGAGGTACTCGGCGGACCGCTCGTAGGGGTCGCTCATCACTGCTCCAGACACTCGGCACTCACGGTTCGGCCACACAGTAATCAGAAATGAATTTCATTACTAGAAGCAGCGACCCCGGTCGCCACTGTGGCGACCGGGGTGTCCGGGGTGTCCGGGCGCGAGCGCGTCCGTACGGCGGTCCCCCGGGCGCGGGACGAGGACCACGCCCGGGGGACCGCGTCTAGCGCTGCCGGGAGCCGTAGGGCAGCAGGGCCATCTCGCGCGCGTTCTTGACTGCC
Organism: Streptomyces sp. NPDC059787; assembly: GCF_042732315.1. NCBI lineage: Bacteria > Bacillati > Actinomycetota > Actinomycetes > Kitasatosporales > Streptomycetaceae > Streptomyces > Streptomyces sp. NPDC059787. The sequence continues at coordinate 85,520 of NZ_JBHWHX010000009.1, read as the reverse complement.
CGTGCCATCTGCCGCTGCTGCTGCCGCGTCACATGGGTCACCCGGCGGCTGCGGATCTTCCCCCGGTCGGAAATGAACCCGCGCAGCAGATCGGTGTCCTTGTAGTCGACGTGGGTGATGCCGGCGGTGTCCAGCGGGTTGGCGCGTTTCTCGGTGCGCCGGTCGGTGCTCGTGCGTCGGGGCATGGCGGGGGTCGTTCCCTTCTTCGAGACAATGCGGTGCTTCAGAGCACGGGATCGAGCAACTCGTCGAACATGTGCGGAAGTTGTTCCCAGCGGCTCCTGCCCGCCGCGTACTCGTCATCGGTGAGCAGGCACGAGTCGAGGAGGGTGAGCAGGCCGTCGCGGTCCAGGCCGGGGGCGGTGAAGGTGAGGTACTGGCGGCGGTCGCCGTGTTCCGGGTGCCAGTCCACCGAGGCGGCGACGCGGCGCTCCGCGGGCACCATCTCCCAGGCGGCGTCGGGCAGGGCCGCCAGCCAGGGACCGGCCGACTCCACGCACAGCGCGCCGCCCGCGGCGTCCCAGGAGAGCAGGGTGTCGGGGCGGTCCGCCAGCCAGAACCGCCCACGGCTGCGCGCGGCGGCGCAGGTCAGGTCCTCCAGCGCCGCGTGGAGGCGCTGTGGGTGGAAGGGCCGCTCGTGCCGCCAGACGAAGGTGCTCACACCGTGCTCGTCGCATTCCTGCGGCAGCAGCGCGCACGCGGGATGCACGCGGGCGGTGGCCGCTCCGGGGTCGAAGCCCGCCAGCAGGGCGGTGCCCAGGGTCCCGCTTCCCGCGGGCACCTTGCGCGCGCCGGGCGTGAGCTGGGCGAGCAGCGCGCGATCGCCGTCGTCGGCGACCCCGCCGTCCTCGACGACGGCGATCACCGTGGGGTATTCCAGTTGCCGGGCGAAGGTGTCGGCGACTGTGCGCCGGTCGGCCGGGGCGGCGGCGAGGCCCACGTCGGCGAGGTCGTCGCCGTTGGTCAGGTACGGCAGGACCAGGGCGGGGTCGACCACGGTGGCCACCCCGGTCAGTGCCAGCGGCGCGCCCTCGGACGCGATGACCGGGGTCATGCCGTGGGGTTCGACGGAGTCCCACAGTTCCACGACGGCCAGCCGGTGAGCGCCCGCTTCCGCGAGCCGTGTCAGTTCCGGAACAAGGTCCTCGCGCAGCGCGCAGCACGCGCAGTCGTTCACCAGGGGCGCGTCACCGCTGCCGAGCAGGCCGTCGGCATCGCGCACGGTCCGGTGCACCGAACCGTCGACGGCGGACGTCAGATCGTGGTGCAGGGCGACCGCACCGGGCACCGCCCGCAGAATCTCGTCGACGGCCGCCCGGCGGGCGTCGGCGTGGAGTCCGGCGACGATCGCGACCGGCAGTCGTGCCCGGCCCCCGCTCACTGTCCGCTCCGTTCGCGTCCGTAGCGCCGCTCGAAGCGCTCGACCCGGCCCGCGGTGTCCAGGACGCGCTGGGTGCCGGTGTAGAAGGGGTGGCTCGCCGAGGAGATCTCGACGTCGATGACCGGGTAGGTGTTGCCGTCCTCCCACTCGACGGTCCGGTCGCTGGTGGCCGTCGACCGGGTGAGGAAGGCGAAGTCGGCGGCCCGGTCGCGGAAGACGACGGGGCGGTACGGGGGTGGATTCCGGGCTTCACGGTACTCAGCGCTCCTCACGGAAGTCGACGTGGAGCCCGGCGATCGGGTCGTACTTGCGCAGCGTCAGGCGGTCGGGGTCGTTGCGGCGGTTCTTGCGGGTCACGTAGGTGTAGCCGGTGCCGGCGGTGGACCTCAGTCTGATGATCGGACGCAGTTCGTTACGGGCCATGGACCGCACTGTACACGGTATTGAATTTCATTTTCATCTAGCTGTTAGTGTGCTGCCATCGATCGACATCGAGGAGGAACTTTGTCCGCTCACTGCCAACTCACCGGCCGACAGCCCGGCTTCGGGCATCAGATCTCGCACTCCCACCGGCGGAGCAAGCGCCGCTTCGACCCGAACATCCAGCGCAAGCGCTACTGGCTGCCGAGCGAAGGCCGCCATGTCCGGCTCACGCTCTCCGCCAAGGGCGTCAAGACGGTCGACGCGATCGGTATCGAGGCCGCGGTCGCGCGCATCCGCGCCCGGGGAGGGAAGGTCTGATGGCGAAGAAGAGCAAGATCGCGAAGAACGAGCGGCGACGGCTCGTCGTGGCCCGCCACGCCGAGCGCCGCGCCGAACTGAAGGCGATCATCTCGTCCGTCCGGACGTCCGACGAGGAACGTGCCGCCGCCCAGCGGGAACTGCGCCGGCAGCCCCGCGACGCCAGCGCCACCCGCGTACGCAACCGCGACTCCGTGGACGGCCGCCCCCGCGGTCATCTGCGCGCCTTCGGTCTGTCCCGCATCCGCCTGCGCGAGATGGCACACGCAGGCGAGCTTCCGGGGGTGACCAAGAGCAGTTGGTGATCCGCGCCCGGCCCGTGCCCGGTGTGCGGTGCCGGGTGGTTCAGTGGTCGTCCCGGTGCCCCTCACGGGCGGCGTGCCGATGGCCGTCGTGCACATGGTCGACATGGTCGTCATGGGGCACGGCGACATGGCCGCAGCCGGTTCCGTGCCGGTGTCCGTGGCCCTCGTGCGGCCGGTGCCCGGTGGTCCCGCACATCATGGTCGACGACGCCGCCGCGGCGATCGACTTCTACCGGCGGGCGTTCGGCGCCCGTGAGGACTTCAGGATCGACGCTCCCGGCGGCGGGATCCTGCACGCCGAGATCACCATCGGGCGGTCGGCGCTGATGCTGGGCGACGCGAGCACGGACGAGGCGGAGGCCGGGTCCTTCGCCGCGCCGGCCTCGCTCGGCGGGGGCACCTCCGTCACGCTGCACGTCTTCGTGCCGGACGTCGACAGCCTGGCGGAGCGCGCGGAGGCGGCCGGCGCCGAGATCCTCCAGCCGCCGACCGACATGTTCCACGGCGACCGCACCGTCGTCCTCAAGGATCCCTCGGGCCACATGTGGGTCTTCCTGACTCACCTGGAGGACGTCTCGGAGGAGGAGTTGCGGCGGCGCCTGGCCGCCGCCGGGTGACCGCTCGCGGTGGGCACGGCCGTACGGAGGTCGTGGGTGCCCGGGGCGAGCGGTGTGGAGCGTCCGCCCACGACGAGGGCGGCCTCCACGCCGTGCGGGACGTCGACGCGGATCGCCGCCGTGTCACCGGTGACGGTCCAGTCGACGCGGACCTGGCCGTACGGCGTCCACACCGCGGCCTCGGCGTGGTCCAGGCGTCCGGCGAGATCGGGTTCGATCACCACGGACCGGAAGCCGGGCGCGGTGGCCCGGATCCCGGCCAGGCGCCGGTAGAGCACGTCGTCCACACAGCCGAAGGCGTAGTGGTTGAAGGAGACGGCGCGCACGGAGCCGTCCGGCGCGATCGCGTCCCACGCCTCCCAGACGGTGGTGGCGCCGCGGTCGACCTCGTAGAGCCAGGAGGGGCACCGGTCCTGCCAGAGCAGCCGCCGGGCGAGTTCCGCGTGGCCGGAGTCCCAGAGCACGTCGAGGAGGTACGGGACGGAGAGGAAGCCGGTGTCGAGCCGGTCGCCGCGTGCGGTGATGAGGTCGACGAGGTGTCCGACGAGAAGGGGGCGCCGCTCGTCCGGCACCATGTCGAAGGCGAGGGCCAGGACGTAGGGGCCCTGCAGTGCGACGGGCAGCCGGCCCTCGGCGTCGACGTACTCGGCGGCGAAGGCGGCGCGCACGCGTGCGGCCCGCTCGCGGAGGCCGGCGGCGAGGCCGGTCCGGCCGAGTGCGTCGGCCGAGCGGGCGGTGACCGTGAGCGTCTGTGCCTGGAACATCGGTGCGACGAGTTCGGCGGTCAGCCGCGGAGCGGTGCCGATGGCCTCGTGCAGGGGCCGTCCTTCCAGCGTGCTCGGCGTGAGCCAGTCGCCGAAGTGCTCACCGGCGTTGTACAGGAGCGCCTGGCGGCGTTGCCGCTCCGGTGCGAGGGGGACGTCGCGCAGCCGCTCGGGCAGCTCGGCGGCGGCCGTGCGCTGGTGGTCAATCCAGCGCAGCGCGGCGTCGAGCGTGTCGGCGAGGACGCGCCGGTCGCCGTAGCGCTCGTAGAGCACCCAGGGCACGAGGGCGATGGCGTCGCTCCAGCCCGCGCAGGCCACGATGGAACCGAACCCGCTCTGGGACTCGGCCAGTTCGTCGTCGTAGGCGGAGCGCGGTGAGGTGATGGGGACGCGTCCGTCGGCGTACTGGTCCGCGCGGAGGTTGTCCAGCCACCGGGTCAGGAACGGTGCCACGAGGGCGTTGTTCGACGCCGACGGGGCGAAGACCTGGATGTCCCCGGTCCAGCCCGCCCGTTCGCGCTGCGGGCAGTCCATGGGGATCGAGAGGAAGTTCGCGCGCTGGCTCCACAGCACGTTGCGGTGCAGCCGGTCCAGGCGTTCGTCGGAGAGCCGCAGCGATCCCGTCTGGCGCAGGTCGCTGGAGAGCACCACCGCCACGAGGTCGCCGGGGTCGGGGGGAGCGTCGACGCCCCGTACGCGGACGTGGCGGAAGCCGTGGAAGGTGAAGGCGGGTTCCCAGACCTCGGTGGGCAGTCCGGCGGCGACGTAGGTGTCGCACTGGTCCTTGTTGATGCCCTCGATGTTGCGGAACCACCGCCCGTCCGCGTCCAGGGTCTCGGTGTGTTCGAGCGTGACGACGTCCCCCTCGCGGGGTGCGCGCAGTGTCAGCCGGACGCGTCCGGCGATCACCTGGCCGAAGTCGACGATCCAGCCGCCGCCGGGGTCGGCGGTGACGGAGAGCGCGGGCAGTTCGCCGACGCGGCGGACGGGTTCCCCGGCGAAGGGGACGAGGACCGCGGGGTCCGCGGTCTCGGTGCCGACCGGGTTCCAGGCGGTGTCGTCGAAGGCGGGCCGGCTCCACCGGGGGTCGTGGAGGCGCGCGTCGAAGCGTTCGCCGATGAAGAGGTCCGCGTGGGTCCACGGCCCGTCCGCCGCGACCACGTCGCCGTCGGAGGAGATCCGGTGCCGCCGTCCGTCCGCGGTCTCGACGTGCAGCTGCCAGATCGCTCCGGTGGCGGTCCCGAACTGGGCGCTCGATCCGGTGAGTCCGATGCGCCCGGCCCACCAGCCGTCCGCGAGGGCGACTCCCAGGACGTGGTCGCCGGCGCCGAGCAGGTCCGTCACGTCGTAGCACTGCACGCTGACTCGGGAGGCGTAGCTGTCGAAGCCCGGTGCGAGCACCTCGTCCCCGACGGCCGCGCCGTCGATCTCGGCGGTGTAGACGCCCCGTGCGGTGATGAACAGGCGGGCCCGTGCGGCCGGGGTGTCCAGGGTGAAGCGCTGCCGGAGCAGCCGGACCGGGAACAGGCGCTCGCCGGCGTCGCGTTCGGGGCGGTTCCCCTTGATCCAGTCGAGCAGCGTCCACCGCTCCACCTCCGTGGGGCGCGTCCGCGGGAGGACCCACCGGGCCGTCCAGTCGGCCGCGTCGAACAGTCCGGTCCCGAAGCGGTCGCGGGCCCAGTCGCTCACCGCGCCGTCCTGGTCCCACACCCGCACGCGCCACTCGTAGTCGGTGTCGGACCGGACGCGGAGACCGGGTACCTCGACGAGATGGCTCTCCCGGCCCGGTGTCCGGCCGGTGCGTGCCACGAGGCCGCCGCCGGCGCGGACCTCGATCTCGTAGGCGGACTGGGTCCGTCCGGGCAGCCAGGACAGGCGCGGGGCCGGTGTCGCCACGGCGAGCGGGGCGGGCTGGTATTCGACGGTCAGGCCGGTGACAGGTGCGGTGGCCACGGGTGCTCCCTTCACGGGTCTCCCGCCGGACGACGAGAACGAAAACCGAAGGTACTCGGGTTTCGGCAAAAAACCAACGCGTTCGGTTTTCATCGGGGGCGGGTCCGGCCTACGCTGTCGGCCATGGGCAAGTCGGGATCCCGCGGCAGTTACGCGGTCGGGCGCGAGCGCCGTGAGCGCATCGTCGAGGCCGCCACCGAGCGGTTCTCCACCAACGGATACGCACGCACCTCCCTGGCGCGCGTCGCCCAGGACGCCGGGGTCTCCACGACCGGTCTGGTGCACCACTTCCCGACGAAACAGCATCTGCTGCTGGCGGTGGCGGAGCACCGCTTCGACGTCGCGGCCGCGATCGTGGACTCCTCCCCCGGCGCGGACGGCGACGCGCTGGTCGAGGCGCTGCTCTCGATCACCCGGCGGTTCGTCTCCGAGCCGGGCCTGATCGAACTCTTCGTCGCGCTGAGCGCCGAGGCCGCCGACCCGGCCGGCGCCGCGCACGCGCTCTTCGCCGCCCGCTACGAGCGCACGGTCCGCGAACTCGGTGCCCGGTTCGAGGAGTGCGCCCGCGCCGGGTTCTTCCGGTCGGACGTCGACCACGAGGCCGTCGCGCGGGAGTGCGTCGCCGTCTCGGACGGCCTTCAGCTCCAGTGGGTGCTCTCCGGCGGACGCACCGATCTGCTCGCCGGGGTCCGGGCGCACCTCGAACGGCTCGTCCGGGACCTGCGTCCGCCGGCCGCCGTCACCGCCGGGTGAGGGCGGTCCGGGTTCACCCGCCGTCGGTGCGGCGGCGGACGAAGTCCACGGTGCGGGTGAAGCAGTCCTCGACGTCCGCGTCGGTCAGGCCCACCCAGAGGTGGTTGCCGCCGTCGAGGAGGCGCAGGCCGGGTTCGTGGCCCGCCGCCCGCAGGGCTTCGGCGAGGCGGACGGACTGCCGGGCGGGGATCAGGGCGTCGTCGGTGCCGTGCAGGATCAGGAAGGGCGGTGCCTGGGGGCCGGCGTGGGTGACCGGGCTGGCGTCGCGGGCCGCGTCGGTCCGCTCCGCCGGGGCGCCGCCGAGCAGCAGGGCCTCGAAGGTGGCCGGGTCGTGGGCGTCGTAGGCGCCCTCGGGGTGGTCCTCGGCGAGTGCGGGCAGGTCGGTGGGGGCGTACCAGGTGACGCAGCCGGCGACGGTGCCGGCGGGCCGGGTGAGGGCGGTCAGGGCTGCGAGGTGTCCGCCGGCCGACTCGCCCCACAGGACGGTCCGCGCGGTGTCCAGGCCGAGGTCGGCGGCGCGGGTGCGCAGCCAGGTGAGGCAGGCGGCCAGGTCGTCCCTCTGGGCGGGGTGGGGGGCCTCGCCGCTGAGGCGGTAGTCGGGGCAGGCGACGGCGAACCCGGCCCGGACGAGCCGGGCGAAGGGGCCGGGGTCCCAGTGGCGGAAGCGGGGGCCGAGGTCGTCGCGCAGGCCCGTGCGCCAGGCGCCGCCGTGGACGAAGACCACGACCGGGACGGGGCCGGGGGCATCCTCGGGAAGCCACAGGTCGACGGTCAGCGGGCGGCTGCCCTCGGGAACCGCGTAGACGGCGCCGCGCAGCAGCCGTACGCCGTCGGCGGGGTGCGCGGGGTGCGGCAGGGGCAGCGCGGCCGGGTCGGGCGGGGCCAGCAGGTGGAAGGGGAACGTCACGGTGGGTGCCTTACGTCAGCGGGCCGTACGGGGCAGGATGCGGCGGGCGTTGGCGGTGGTGAGCTCGCGCCAGCCGGTCGCGCCGTCGGGTGCCGGGGCGGCGTCCAGGCCGGCGACGTGGGCCTCCACCCCGGCGGCGGGGGTCCAGCAGTGGTCGCTGCCGTACAGGAGGCGGTCGCCGCCGACGAGGTTCAGCAGGGCGGGGAGCTGGCGGGGCAGCGCGGGTCCGGCGAGGTCGTAGTGGAGGCGGCGGAGCTGTTCGACGGCGCCGGGGGCCTCGGTGCCCTCGGGCATGAACATCCTCATGAAGCCGTCGATGCGGTCGGCCAGCACCGGCAGGGCGCCCCCGCAGTGCGGCACGATCACCGTGAGGCCGCGGTGGCGGTCCAGCGTCCCGGCCATGAGCAGGTCGGTGACGGTGCGGGCGGTGTCGAAGATGAACTCGATCATCGGGCGGGGGCGTCCGAGGGCGGACCGCTCCCAGCACACCGGGGACGTGGGGTGCAGGAAGACGACGGCGCGGCGCCGGTCGAGCTCGGCCCACACGGGCTCCAGGTCCGGGTCGCCGAGGTAGGTGCCGTGGGTGTTGGTCTCCAGGACCACCCCGTCGGCGTGCAGGGTGTCGTAGGCGTACGCGATCTCCTCCAGGGCGCCGTCGACGTCCGGGAGGGGCAGCGAGGCGAACAGGCCGAAGCGGCCCGGGTGGTCGCGTACGGCCTGGGCGCCGGCCTCGTTGACCTCGCGGGCCAGACGGCGGGCGGCGGTGTCGTCGCCGAAGTGGACGCCCGGCGAGGAGATCGAGAGCATCGAGGTCTCGATACCGCAGCGGTCCATCAGCTCCAGGTGCGCGGCCGCCGACCAGGTGGGCCAGGCGGGGACCCCGTCGGGGAGTTCGTGTCCGGCCTCGCGGGCCCGGCGGACGTAGGAGTCGGTGAGGAAGTGGGCGTGGACGTCGAGGTATCCGGGGGTGTCAGGGGACACGGGGGGTTCCTTCTTCTGCGGCGGACGGAGGAGGAGCGGGACGGCGCCGGGTCAGGCGGTGGCGTACGGCGGTGGCGGCGCGTTCGCCGAGCACGATGCCGGCCAGCCCGGTCAGGCCGAGGAGCGGCGGGGCGGGCGAGGTGACATCCAGTGCCCAGTACAGCGCGCCCATGAGCAGACCGGCGGCGAAGGAGAGGCCGGCCTTGCGGAGGAAGCCGCGCGTGGCACCGGCGGCGCTCACAGGGTCTCCAGCACGGCCTGGCCCAGCAGCATGCCCAGCAGCCCGGCCAGCGCGACGGGGGGCGGTGCGGGCGACTCGGTCCGCACCAGCACGTAGGCCACGCCGACCAGCGCTCCGGCGAGCAGTGCCTTCAGGTACGGCATGGACCGCTCAGCTTCCGGTGCGCCACTTGTGGTCGGGCAGGAAGTTCACGTCGTACCGCTGCGGCACGGTGCCGAACTTGTGCGGCTCGGGGACGAACGGCTTCTGGGGCAGGCCGAGTTCGTCGGTGGGGGTGCCGAGGTTCTCGAAGAACCGCTCGAAGGTGCCGCCCGGTCCCGCGGCCACGCCGACGATCCGGCTGTGGTGGCGTTCGATGCGGTAGGCGTGCGGGCAGTTCTTGGGCACGAACCCGAAGTCGCCCGCGGTGAGCAGCTTCTCGTGCTGCTCGCCCTCGAGGTCCTCGACGAACAGCCGTACCGCGCCGTCGGTGATGTAGAAGACCTCGTAGGTGTCCGGGTGGGAGTGGGCGGGGATGATGTCGCCCTTCGGGCCCTCGCAGGTGAAGAAGTTGAAGGTGTTCTCGGTCTGCTCGCCGCCGGCGTAGACGGTGAACAGGTCGGTGAACAGGTGGGCGCGGTCGCCCTTGCCCTTCTCGATGAAGTACGGCTTGCCCGGCTCGGGCGGGATGTGGGAGCGCTCGCGGTAGCGGGTGGCGAACTCGATGGTCATGGTGGTCCTTCCCGTTGAAGAAGTTGAAGAAAGAAGGAAATGGGACTCGGCCGGGGCGCCGGCGGCTCGTGCCCCGCCCTTTCGCGGCTCGTCCTTCACGCTAGACCGGCCGGGAGGGACGGCCTACGTACACTCGGGCATGCGATGAAGGAAAACGGACAGTTCCCCGTGGGCCGTGCGGCGGCCGGCGTCCCGGCCGTGTCGTACCGGCCGACACCCGGCAGGCCGCCGGGTCTGGAGGTCCTCGACCTGCCCGGACTCGCCGCCCGCGCCGTCGAGCGGGGGCTGCCCCTCACGGTGCCCGGACGTCCGGCGTTCCACGTGGTCGTCGCGGTCCGCGGCGGGCGGCTCGCGTGCTCGGTGGACTTCACCTCGTACCCGCTCGCGCCGGGTGACTGGCTGTGGGTGTGGCCCGGACAGGTGCTGCAGTTCCCCGACGGGCACCGGGGCTGCGACGCCACCGTCCTGGTCTTCCCCACCGGCTTCCCCAGCGCCGCGACGGACGCGCTGATCCGGGACGGCGCGCACGTCCCGTACCGCCTCGTCACGCCGGACGGGCCACGGCAGGCGGCCCTGCTGCGGCTCCTGGACGCCCTGGTCGAGGAGCACGCCGCGCTGTCCGACCTGCCGCTGGAGGCGTACATCGAGACGGTGCGGAACCTGCTGTCGGTGCTCCTGATCCGGCTCGTCCACCTCGCCGACCCGCGACGGCGGGGGCGTTCCGGCGGCGGCGAGCCGTTCCGGCTGTTCCGCGAGGCCGTGGAGGAGGACTTCCGCCGGACCCACCGGGTCGAGGACTACGCCGCCCGGCTCGGCTACAGTCCGCGCACCCTGACCCGGGCCACCCTGGCCGCCCTCGGCTGCGGCGCCAAGCGCTACATCGACGACCGGGTGCTGCTGGAGGCCAAACGTCTGCTGATCCACAGCTCGCTGCCGCCCGCCGCCATCAGCGAACAGATCGGGTTCACCTACCCGACGGTCTTCAGCGCCTTCTTCCGTCAGCGCACCGGCATGACGCCGACCGGGTTCCGGTCGCTGACGAGGCCCTGAGGGCGCGGGGTCAGCCGCCGGCGGGACTCTCCTCGGGGTCGCGCAGCCGCGGGATGAAGACGGAGAGCACCAGGGCCACGACCGTGACCGCGGCGCCGAGCCAGAAGATCCCGGAGTAGCCGGCGTCGAGGTAGAAGGCGGTGCCGTCGACGGTGGTGCTGCTCGCGCCGAGGACGGCGTAGGCGCCCGCGGTCACGACGGCGCCGAACAGGCTGATGAGCATGTTGAGCATGCCGCTGCCCAGCCCCTGCTCGTCGCGCGAGACCACGCCGATCACCAGGACCGGTGCCACCGAGACGACGACGCCGGCGCCGACGTTGGCGACGCAGGAGGTGACGATGAGCTGGAGTTCGTCGCCGTGGAAGAAGCCCACGAGGGTGTAGCCGACGGCCATGACCGCCAGGCCCGCGCACCACACCCGGCGCGCGTCGAAGCGGCGCAGGTACCGGCTGACCAGCATGCCGGTGCCGAACATCACCAGGTTCCAGCTCACGCTGACGACGGCGTTGTGGTGGGCGGTCCAGCCGAGCCCGTCAGAGACACCCGGAATGGCGGGGTAGAGGGCGAGCAGGATGGCGAGGCCCGGCATGGTGAAGGCGACCGTCTGGCCGAGACCGCCGGCCGTCAGCGCCAGGGCGACCGGGCGGCGGCGCAGGACCTTCAGGTCCAGGATGGGGTGGGCGCTGGAGCGCTCGACGAACAGGAAGGCGATCAGCGCGGCGGCGCCCGCTCCGAGCCAGCCCAGGGTCCGAGCGTCCGCCCAGCCCCAGCTCTGTCCCTGGCCGAGGGCGTAGACCACGGCCGTCAGGCCGCCGCCGAGGACCAGGCCGCCCGGCCAGTCGAGACGGGACCCGAAGGCGTGCCGGGGGGTCTCCGGGACCAGCAGCGCGATCAGCGCGAAGGCGACCGCGGTGGCGGCGGCGAGGAACCACAGGACCCCGCGGTACCCCCAGGTGTCGATCAGCCATCCCGCGAGGAACGGCGAGACGATGGCCACCAGGCCGACGCTGCTGCCCATGATGCCGCTCGCCTGCTTCACCAGCCGGGCCGGGAAGACGTCCCGTACGGCGGCGAACGACAGGGCGCCGAAGGGCCCGTAGAACCCGGCGATCGCCCGGCCGGCGAGGACCAGCCAGAAGCTGCCGGCCAGCGCGGCCAGCAGTTCGCCGAGGGCGCCCAGGGCCGTCATCGCGAGCATGACGCGCCGCTTGCCGTACAGGTCTCCCAGCTTGATCACGAAGGGGGTGAGCAGGGTCGACACCAGGGTGAGGGTCAGGCCGAACCACACCACCTGGGTGGTGTGGAACGCCTGGGCGACGCCCGCGGTGGCGTTGGCGCCGAGGATGCCGCCCGCGGCGAGCAGCTGGGTCGGCCAGGCGAGCGCGATGAGGATCAGGACCAGGCGGGGTGTCCACCGCCCGTCCGCGGGGTCGCGGGGTGCGTGGTCGACCGTGGGGCTTGATGACGACGTCGTCATGCCAGCCCTCCTTTCACGGAGGTGCCGAAGGAAGGGGGAGCATGTGGGGGAAGGGCTGAGGACGGGCTGCCGTGACGCGTGGTTCACGGGGATGTGACAGCGCGGCAACCTGTCGTCGCGTGGCTCGATGATGACCTGAACACCTAGTGACCGCTAGGTTTCGAGAGTGTGGCCCACCTCACACAGCATGCCCACAGCCGGTACGGCCGGCCGCCGCCCCGCGTCCCGCCGGTACTGTTCTGACATGGCGACACCCAGGGGACCTCGCGGCCACTACACGGCGGGCCGGGCGCGGCGCACGCAGATTCTGGAGGCCGCCCTGCTGCGCTTCGGCAGGGACGGCTACCGCAAGACCTCCCTCGCCCGCGTCGCGCGGGACGCCGAGATCACCGACGCCGGGCTGCTGCACCACTTCCGCGACAAGCAGCAGTTGCTGCTCGCGGTCGTCGAGTACTGGCACGAGCGCATGGACGTGCGCTGGGAGCGCGTCTCCGACTCGGTGCGGGACGCCTTCCGCTGCCACCTGGAGGACACGGCCGAGACGCTCGGCATGCCCGGCATGGTGGAGCTGGCGGTCGTACTGACCGCCGAGGCCACCGCGCCCGACCATCCGGCCCACGACCACTTCACCACCTGGCAGGAGAAGGGCGTCGCGGAGCTCGCCGACCGGCTGCGGGCCGGCAGCGGCAGCGGGGAGCTGCTTCCCGGGCTGGACCACGAAGGCATCGCCCGCGAGTGCGTCGCCGTGGACGCGGGTCTGCAGCAGCAGTGGCTGGCCTCGGGGCGCTCCTTCGACCTGATCGCGGTCATGCGCGGCCACCTCGACCGCCTGCTGCGGGGCATCTCCACGGACGGGCAGGGGCTGTAGGGGCCCTTCGGAGCCACCCGGCTTCCAGCGACGTCCCTGTTTGTCATGAGCATGACCTGACGACCCGGGCTTCCTCTCGCGCGTGCCGTACGTCACACACTCGAACACCTAGCAATCACTAGGTATTGGCTGCATGATCGTGCCTGCTCCCCCGTCACCACCGAGAAGGGCGCCATGAACCACCACTGGACCGCACGCGTCGTCAGTCCCCGCGTCCCCGCGCCCACCGAGGGGGCCCGCCCGGCCGCGCTGCTGCGGAGCGAGTTCACCGCGCGGACCGCCGTACGGTCGGCCCGGCTCCTGGTCACCGCCCTCGGCGTCTACGAACTGGAGCTCAACGGCACCACCGTGGGCGACCACGTACTGGCCCCCGGCTGGACGAGCTACCGCCACCGCCACCGCCACCAGTCCTTCGACGTCACCGCCCTGGTCCGTACGGGCCGCAACGCCTGGGGCGCCCACCTGGCCGACGGCTGGTACCGGGGCCTGCTCGGGTTCAACGGCGGCACCCGGGACATCTATGGCGAGCGCACCGGGCTCCTCGCCGAACTGCGCCTGGAGTACGCCGACGGCACCACCGAGACCGTCACCACCGGGGACGGCTGGCGCTGGAGCCCCGGGCCCGTCCTCGCCGCCGGTCTGTACGAGGGCGAGGAGTACGACGCCCGCCGGGAGCGGGCGGGCTTCAGCGAAGCCGGCTACGACGACTCGGCGTGGCAGCCGGCCGACGTCGTCGACTTCGACACCACCGTCCTCTTCCCCGCCGACAGCCCGCCCGTGCGCCGCATCGAGCACCTCGCGCCCGTCGCGGTCACCACCTCGCCCACCGGACGCACGGTCCTCGACTTCGGCCAGAACCTCGTCGGACGGCTGCGCATCCGGGTCCGCGGCGAGGCCGGCCGCACGGTGACCCTCCGCCACGCGGAGGTCCTGGAGGACGGTGACCTCTGCACGCGTCCGCTGCGGCACGCGCCCGCCACCGACCGCTACGTCCTGCGCGGCGACCCGGCGGGCGAGGAGTGGGAGCCCCGCTTCACCTTCCACGGCTTCCGCTACGCCGACGTCGAGGGCTGGCCCGGCGACCTCGACCCGGCCGACGTCACGGCCGTGGTCGTCCACAGCGACCTGCGCCGCACGGGCTGGTTCTCCTGCTCGGACGCCTCCCTGAACAGGCTGCACGAGAACGTGGTGTGGGGGATGCGCGGCAACTTCGTCGACGTGCCCACCGACTGCCCGCAGCGCGACGAGCGGCTCGGCTGGACCGGGGACGTCCAGGTCTTCGCCCCCACCGCCGCCTTCCTCCACGACGTCCGTGACTTCCTGCGCTCCTGGCTGCGCGACCTCGCCGCCGACCAGGGCGCCGACGGGCGCGGGGTGCCGCCGGTGTTCAGCCCCGACATCCCGGTGATCACCCCCGTGCCGATCCCGCCCGGCAACCCGCCCATGGCCGGCTGGTGCGACGCGGCCGTCGTCGTGCCCTGGGTGCTGTACGAGCGCTACGGCGACACGGAGGTGCTGCGCGCCCAGTACCCGTCGATGCGCGCCTGGGTCGACGCCGTCGACCGCCTGGCCGGACCGGACCGGATCTGGGGCGAGGGGTTCCAGTTCGGCGACTGGCTGGACCCGACCGCCCCGGCGGACGACCCCGGCCGCGCGATGACGTCGTCCGCCCTGGTCGCCACGGCGTACTTCGCGCACTCCGCGCGGCTGCTGGCGCGGACCGCGGAGGTCCTGGACGACCACGACGACGCCGTCCGCCACCACGCCCTGGCCGACGCGGTCCGGGACGCCTTCCTCGCCCGCTTCCACGCCGGCGGCGGACGCCTGACGGAGGAGACGCAGACCGCCTACGCCCTCGCCCTGTGCTTCCGGCTGCTCGAGGACGACGCCGAGCGCGCCGAGGCCGGACGCCGGCTGGCGGACCTGGTGGCGGAGCGCGGCCACCGCATCGGCACCGGTTTCCTCGGCACTCCCCTGGTGTGCGACGCGCTGACCGGCACCGGACACGTGGACACCGCCTACCGGCTGCTGACCCAGCGGGCGTGCCCGTCCTGGCTGTACCAGGTCGACATGGGCGCCACCACCGTGTGGGAACGCTGGGACAGCATGCTTCCCGACGGCAGCGTCAACCCCGGCGAGATGACCTCGTTCAACCACTACGCGCTCGGCGCGGTCGCCGACTGGATGCACCGCACCGTGGCCGGTCTGGCCCCCGCCGAGCCGGGCTACCGCCGGCTGCTGGTCCGCCCCCGTCCCGGCGGCGGTCTGACCTGGGCGCGGGCCGAGCACGAGACGCCGTACGGCCGGGCCGAGGCCGGGTGGAGCCGGGAGGGCGACAGGCTGCGCGTCGACGTCGTCGTACCGCTCCACGTCACCGCGCTGGTCGATCTTCCGGGTGCGGAGCCCGTGGAGGCCGGGCCCGGCCGGCACACCTTCTACGCGCCGTTCCCCGCGGCCGCGCGGTGACGACCGTACGCCCCACCCACCGTCGTACCTGAACCAGTGCAAGGAACACACACATGACCCACACCAGCCTGCCCGACACCTTCCTGTGGGGCGTCGCCACCGCGGGACACCAGAACGAGGGCGACAACAGCGCCAGCGACACCTGGTTCCTGGAGCACACGACGCCCTCGCTGTTCCGTGAGCCGAGCGGTCCGGCGTGCCGCGGTTACCAGCGGTGGGAGACGGACCTCGACCTGGCCGCCGGACTCGGGCTCAACGCCTTCCGGTTCTCCGTCGAATGGGCCCGCGTCGAACCCGAGCGCGGTGTCGTCTCCGCCGAGGCCCTCGACCACTACGAGCGCAAGGTCGACGGCTGTCTCGAGCGCGGGCTCGCCCCCCTGGTGACGTTCAGCCACTTCACCGCGCCGCACTGGTTCGCCGCGGCCGGTTCCTGGACCGCCGCCGACGCCCCCGACCGCTTCGCCGAGCAGTGCGACCGCGTCATGGCGCGCTTCGGCGACCGCCTCGCCCACGCCGTCACCCTCAACGAGCCCAACCTGGAACAGCTGCTGCAGGCGGGCGCGAAACTCCCGGCGGAGGCCGAGGCGGTCAAGACGCGGATGCTCGAAGCCGCCGCGCACGCCGCCGGGAGCGACACCTACGCCAGTGCGAACGTCATCCCCGCCCACCGGCAGGACGAGTTCCAGGACGCGTTCACCCGGGCGCACCGGGCCGCCCGCGACGCGATCAAGGCCCGCCGCGGCGACCTGCCCGTCGGTGTCTCCATCGCCATCGCCGACGAGGTGGCCCTCCCCGGCGGTGAGGGACGCCGGGACGCCAAGCGTGCCGCCGTCTACGACCACTGGCTGCGCGAGGCACGCCACGACGACTTCATCGGCGTGCAGAACTACGAGCGGATCGTCCACGGCCCCGACGGCGAGGTGACGCCCGAGGGCGAGCGCAACGGGATGGGCACCGTCATCGAGCCGGCCTCCCTCGCGGGCGCCGTGCGCTACGCCCACGAGGTGTCCGGGGTGCCGGTCCTCGTCACCGAACACGGCATCCAGACTTCGGACGACGCACAGCGCGCGGCCTTCGTCCCCGCCGCCGTCGAACACCTCGCGGCCGAGGTGCGCGCGGGGACGCCCGTCCTCGGGTACTGCCACTGGACGCTCATGGACAACTTCGAGTGGATCTTCGGATACGGTGCCCAGCTCGGGCTCCACGAGGTCGACCGCGACACCTTCGAGCGCCGCCCGAAGCCGAGCGCGAAGGCGTACGCGGACGTGGTGCGACGCCATCGGGGTCCGCTCGCCGGCGCCCCGAGCTGAGCCGGCGCGGCGCGGGGTAGGGAGGCTGGTATGAGTTCCCAGCCCGCGCCGCTGCTCGCGCTCGACCTGACCGGCACGTTCGCCTTCGGGCTGAACGGGGCGCTGACGGCGGTGCGCGCCGCGCGGCTGGACGTGGTCGGCGTGGTCGTCCTCGGCATGATCACCGCACTGGGCGGCGGCTTCGTCCGCGACGTCCTCATCGACTCGCTGCCGCCCGCCACCCTCCTGGACTGGCGCTATTACACGCTCGCCGCCTGCGGCGGGCTGATCGCCTTCGCGCTCAGCGGGCACCTGCGCCGGATCGAGGGGGCGATCGACGTGCTCGACGCCGTCGGGCTGAGCACCTTCGCGGTCATCGGCGCGACCAAGGCACTGGACGCCGGGCTCGGCGTCGCGCCCGCGATCCTGCTCGGCGTGATCACCGCGGTGGGCGGCGGCACGATCCGCGACACGCTCGTCGGTCAGGTCCCGACGGTGCTCCGCACCGGTCTGTACGCCATTCCGGCCCTGGTGGGCGCGGCGGTGACCGTCCTCACCGTCGAGACGGGCGTGTACGGGCTGCCGGCCGCGCTGGGAGCGGCGACGGCCTGCTTCCTGATCCGTGTGCTCGGCCTGCGCTTCGGCCTCGACGCACCCGAGCCGCCCGAGACCCGCAGGAGCGAGGACGCGGGGAAGGCCGGCGCGTAGACCGCCCCGGCCGGTTCACCCGTACGGCCGTCCGCCACGCCCCGTCCTCGTCCGGTGACCGAGGATGAGGGCTGGGAACCGCCCGCTCCAGGGGTCCGGAACACTCCCGCGAGGAGCCTCGATGACTCGTCCCGCCCAGACCGTGCTGACCGGCCTCGACACCGTCCGCGCCGGCGTGGAGGACCTCTACCGGGACCTGCACCGGCACCCCGAACTCGGCCTGCGGGAGCACCGTACGGCCAAGAAGGCGGCGGACGCCCTGCGGGAGTGCGGCTACGAGGTGACGGAGGGCATCGGCGGCACGGGCGTGATCGGGGTGCTCACGAACGGGGACGGCCCGGTCGTCATGGCGCGGGCCGACATGGACGCCCTCCCGGTCCGCGAACGGACCGGTCTGCCGTACGCCTCCACCGAGACGGTGACCGGCGGGGACGGCGACGAGCAGCCGGTGATGCACGCCTGCGGACACGACGTGCACGTGGCCTGCCTGATCGGCTGCGCACGGCTGCTGGCCGGGCGGCGGGACGCCTGGCGGGGCACGTTCGTGGCGCTCTTCCAGCCTTCGGAGGAGCAGGGGAACGGCGCCGAAGCCATGATCGACGACGGTCTCACCGAGAAGGCGCCCCGGCCGGACGTCGTCCTCGCCCAGCACGTCCTGCCCTATCCCGCCGGCTACGTCGGCATCCGCGCGGGATCCTTCCTGTCCGCCGCGGACAGTCTGCGCGTCACCGTCCACGGACGCGGGGCGCACGGCTCGATGCCGCAGGCGGCGGTCGACCCCGTGGTGGCGGCCGCCATGATCGTCGTACGTCTGCAGACCGTCGTCTCCCGGGAGCTGGCCGCCACCACCCCCGCCGTGGTGACGGTGGGCAGCGTCCACGCCGGCAGCGGCCCCAACGTCATCCCGGACCGGGCCGTCATCGAGCTCAACGTCCGCACCTACGACGACGCCACGCGCACGCACGTCCTGGACGCGATCGAGCGGATCGTCAGGGCCGAGTGCGAGGCGTCCCGCTCCCCCGGGCCCCCCGAGATCGAGCGGATCGCCTCCTTCCCGCCCACCGTCAACGACGAGGAACCCACCCGCCGCGTCGCGGACGCCTTCGCCGCCCACTTCGGCGACGACGCCCACACCGTCGAACTGCAGACCGCCAGCGAGGACATGAGCGAGATCCCCCGGGCGTTCGGGGCGCCGTTCACGTACTGGGCGATCGGCGGCACCGACCCGGAACGCTACGCCGAGGCCGTGAGGAACGGCACCGTCGCCGAGGACATCCCGGTCAACCACAGCGCCGGCTTCGCGCCCGTCGTCCAGCCGACCCTGGACACCGGAACCGCCGCGATGACGGTGGCCGCCCTGGCCTGGCTCGGCGGCTGAGCCGCGTCCGGCCTCCCTTCGTGACCCGGACGGCGCAGCAGTCGGTTGCTCCAGGTGCCCACGGGTCGGCGGAACGCGACGATCGGGTGAGGAGAGACAGGAAGGACACCCATGCACCACGCACCGCGCGGGTCCCTGGCCGCTGTGATCGCCCCGGTCCTCGGCGCACCGCTCCCCGCCGGGACCGCCCGCCCCGCCTCCGGCACGTTCTCCCGCTGAAGAGCCCCGGCCCGGGCGGAGCGGGCGGCCAGGAAGGGGGACACCCGTGACACGCGCGGAGAGCGCCCCGCCCTCCCAGACCAGGGCCGGGCGGCGTTCGCTGGCGGCCCAGCTCGCCGATCCGGTACGCACCTACCTGGCCACCGAGGCGGGCAGCGCCGGGCTGCTCCTGGCGGCCGTCGTGGTGGCCCTGGGGTGGGCCAACTCGCCCTGGTCCGGGGGGTACGAGTCGCTCTGGGCGACCGAGGCGTCCGTGTCGCTCGGCGACGCCGGACTCTCCATGGACCTGGGGCACTGGGTGAGCGACGGCCTGATGGCCCTCTTCTTCTTCGTCGTCGGCCTGGAGGTCCGCTACGAGTCCTCGGTCGGCTCGCTGGCCGGCCGCCGCCGCGTGCTGCTCCCGGCCGCGGCCGGTATCGGCGGCATGGTCGTTCCGGTGCTGTTCTACCTGGCGATCGCCCCCTGGGGCGAGGCCGGCGGCGGCTGGGGCACGGTCATCGGCACCGACACGGCCTTCATGCTCGGGGCGCTCGCCGTGGTGGGGCCCCGGTTCGTCACCCAGCTGCGCGTCTTCCTGCTGGCCGTCACCGTCATCGACGACATCGTGGCGGTCAGTGTGATCGGCCTGGTCTACTCGGACACGGTCCGCCCGCTGCCGCTGCTGGCGGCACTCGCCCTCTGCGTGGTCCTCGCCGCGCTGACCCCGCTGGGCGCCTGGCGCGCGGCGCCGTACCTCCTCGTCGTGCTCGCGCTGTGGCTCGCCACCCTCGCGTCCGGTCTCCACGCCTCCATCGCCGGCATGCTCGGCGGTCTCCTCATCCCCGCCCACGCCCCCGCGCCCGAGGCGGTGGACCGCGCCACCCGGCTCGCCCGCGCCTTCCGCCAGTCGCCCCGCGCCGATGTGGGGCTGTCGGCACGTCTGGGGCTGCAACGGGCGGTCTCGGTCAACGAGCGGCTGCAACTGATGCTGCACCCCTGGGCGAGCTACGTGGTCGTCCCGCTGTTCGCCCTGGCCAGCGCCGGCATCGACCTGCGCGGGGGCGTCCTGGGCAGTGCCCTGTCCTCCCGGCTCACCTGGGCCGTCGTCGTCGGCCTCGTGGCCGGGAAGCTCCTGGGCGTGTGGGGCGGGGCCCGGCTCGGCACCCGCCTCCGCCTCGGGAAGCTCCCCCAGGGAGTGGGCCCGGGACACGTCGTGGGCGGTGCCGTGCTGTCCGGGATCGGCTTCACCGTCTCCCTGCTGATCGCCGGCCTCGCCTTCGACGATCCGGCCCTGCGCGACCGGGCGATCGTCGGTGTCCTGCTGGCCGCCGTGTTCGCCACCGCCCTGGGGTGGCTCGCGTTCCACCTCGCCGCCGTCCTGCGCGGCGAGACGGACGCCGACCTGCCCCGTGTCCTCGACCGCCCGGTCGACCCGGCCACGGACCACATCGCCGGCCCCCCGGACGCGCCCCTCACCCTGGTGGAGTACGGCGACTTCGAATGCCCCTACTGCGCCCGCGCCACCGGCGTCACCAGGGAACTGCGGGAGCGCTTCGGCGACCGGCTCCGTTACGTCTTCCGGCACCTGCCGCTCCCCGACGTCCACCCGCACGCCGTGCTCGCCGCCCGGGCCGCCGTCGCCGCCGGCGCGCAGGGGCGCTTCTGGCAGATGCACGACCTGCTGTACGAGCACCAGGACCGGCTGGAGTTCGAGGACATCGCCGCGTACGCCATCGAGATCGGACTCGACGTGGCGCGGTTCCTCGAGGACATCGACGACGAGGAGACCGCCGAGCGGGTACGGGCCGACGCGGCCGGCGCCGAGGCCAGTGGCGCCCTCGGCACACCGACCTTCTTCGTCGGCGACCGGCGGCACACCGGGCCGTACGACGCGGAGACGCTCGCCGGCGAGCTCGAGGAATCCGCGTCCCACGGCTCGTCCTGAACCCGCCGCCGGCCCGTACCCGTACGCTCAGCGGCGCAGGGTGGTCTCGCTCTCCATGTGCGACAGCTTCTCGGGGTTGCGCACGGCGTAGAGGCCGGTGATGCGGCCGTCGTCGACGCGCACCGCGAGGACGGTGTCGAGCACGCCGTCGAGCCCGACGATCAGCGCGGGGCGGCCGTTGACCTCCGCCGGCCGCAGCGACACCTCGGCGGTGAGCCTGCCCAGTCCGCCCTGCAGCAGGCGGGCCACCTTGTCGGCCCCCACGACGGGCTTGAGGACGGCCTGCCTGATGCCGCCGCCGTCGCCCAGGAGGACGACGTCCGGCGCGAGGACGTCGAGCAGGCCCTGCAGATCGCCCGTCTCGACCGCCCGCCGGAAGGCGTCGAGGGCGTCCCGTGTCTCGGCCGGTGACACGGCCCCGCGCGGCCGGCGTGCCGCGACGTGCGCCCGTGCCCGGTGCGCGATCTGGCGCACCGCGGCCGGGCTCTTGTCGACGGCTCCGGCGATCTCGTCGTACTCGAGGCCGAACACCTCGCGCAGCACGAACACCGCCCGCTCGGTGGGGGCGAGCGTCTCCAGCACCAGCAGCATCGCCATCGAGACGCTGTCGGCGAGCTCGACGTCCTCGGCCACGTCGGGTGCGGTGAGCAGCGGTTCGGGGAGCCAGGAGCCGACGTAGGACTCCTTGCGGCGGCCGAGCGTACGCAGCCTGCTCAGCGCCTGCCGGGTGGTGATCCGTACGAGGTACGCCCGCCGGTCCCGCACCGCGGCGAGGTCGACGCCCGCCCAGCGCAGCCAGGTCTCCTGCAGCACGTCCTCGGCGTCGGCGGCCGAGCCGAGCATCTCGTAGGCGACGGTGAACAGCAGGTTGCGGTGGGCGACGAACGCCTCGGTCGCCGCGTCCGTGTGCTCTGTTTCCTCGCTCTTCACCGGCTGCTCCCGCTCGGTCGCTTCCCACGGTCTCATGCACACAGGACGCCGGCCGCCGCGATTCTGTGACATGTGCGGGGAGGGATCGTCCGGAACACGGCCGTCCGCCCCGGCGTCCGGCCGTGTTCCGACCGGGGCGCCGGGGCGGACGCCGGCCGGGGGCTGTCAGCAGCCGATGGGGGCGGAGCCGACGGCCACGTCGTCGAACCACAGCGTGTCGTCGCCCGTCCCGTAGCTCTCCCAGCCCAGCCGCAGGGCGGTGGGGCGAGGCGGGGTGGTGCGGGCGAGCCACTGCCGGTCGATGTCCTGCGTCGGCACACCGTCGGCGTGCAGGCCCGCGACCTGCTCGTCGCCGAGCCAGGTGTCGAGTCCGGGGGCCGTCGTGTCGATCGCGAAGCGCAGGCACTGCCAGCTTCCCGTCGGCAGCGGCCTGCTCAGCGCCACGCCGGCCGGGCTCTGCGCCGGCAGGGTGGCGTCGTCGCTCTCCCGGTTCCACTGCAGGGCGCCGTTCTGGCCGCCGACGCGCAGGCTCCGCCCGCTCTGGGAGGAGTCGGGCAGGGACACGAAGGTGACGTGGGCGGAGGGGAGGGCGGTGGTGTGCCTCACCCACATGCGTACGTGCGTCACCGGACCGACCGAGGAGAGGTCCGCGGTGGCGGCGGCGAAAGCGTGGTTGCAGTAGCCGGCCCGGCCGTCGATCCGCAGCGACCGGCTGCCGCTGTGCGCGACGGCGGTGTCCACGGCGGCCGTTCCGGTGCCCTGGCAGTCGGGTGCGGTGAAGTGCCAGTCGCCGGACGGGGTGGAGCCGGTCTGGTCCTCGAAGTCCGAGCAGATCACCGCGCTGCCGCAGTCGGCGCTCGGCGGCGGGGTCGTGGGCGGTGGGGTGGTGGGGGGCGTGGTCGGCGGCGTGGTGCCGTCACCTCCGCACGGCACACCGTCGAGGGCGAAGTCGCTCGGTGCGGGGTCGGCCGAACGCCAGGTCCCCTGCAGACCGAACTCGGCGGCACCTCCCGTGGGCAGCGCGCCGTTCCAGCTCGTACCGGTGGCGACGACGGACCCGCCGGTCTGGGTGACGGTCGCGTTCCACGCCGAGGTCACCCGCTGGTCGCCGGTGTAGGTCCAGCTCAGCCGCCAGCCGTCGAGCGCCGGACCGAGATTGGTGACCTTGATCTGTGCGGTGTAGCCGTCGGCCCACTTGTTCACGGTGTAGTCGACCCGGCAGCCGGTCTCCGCACCGCTCGCGGGCAGCACCGTGAGGGCGGACGCCGACAGCACGGCGGCGGTGAGGACCGCCGTCCAGGGCCGGCGCGGTAATCGTGCGAGGAGAGCGCGCACTTGTGCCTCCGAGGTGGGGGGTGGGGGTGGGACGTACGAGGTGCGTAAGCAGGGTGCGGGATTGGGAGCGCTCCCAGCCGGCGGGACGGGGGTCCGGCCGGCCGGACCCCCGTCGAAGGTCAGCTCGTGGGGAAGTCGTCAGGGGTGCTGATCCGGCTCTTGAGCAGCGCGCCGGACTCGGTCAGTACGCCACTGCCGCTGTAGTCGGTGCCGTCACAGGTGCCGGGCCTGAACGCCGCACTGCCCTCGTCGGCGTCGGAGTAGGTCCAGTTCGCGTAGCTGATCTTCAGCTGGTCGAGCAGGTCCAGCCAGGCCGTGCTGCTCGCCCGGTCCACCGCTCCACCGCCGGTGGCGCTCACCGTGCCGAACTCGGAGACGAACAGCGGGAGTCGGGAGGCCGCCCGGCTCACCGTGGCGCGGTAGTTGTCCTTGTGACTCGCGGCGTAGAAGTGGAACGCGTACATGATGTTGGTGGCGTCGACGGGGTTGTTGACGACCTCGCTCTCGCTGGAGCCGTCCGAGACGCCCAGCGAGGACCAGCCGCGGGTGCCGACGATGACGACGGCGTCCGGGTCGGCGGCCCGGATCACCGGGATGACCTGCTCGGCGTAGCTCTTGATGCCCGCCCAACTCACGCCGTTGGGCTCGTTGGCGATCTCGTAGATCACGTTGTTCTTGCCGGCGTTGCGGGCGGCGACGGAGGCGAAGAACGTCTTGGCGCGGTCGAGGTTGAAGTTCGGGTCGCCCGGCGTGAGGGTGTGGAAGTCGATCACGGCGTACATGCCACGGTCCTCGGCCATGTCGACGAGGCCGTTCACCCGGTTGGTGAAGCCCGCGGGGTCGGTCTCGTAACCGTCCTCCTGCACGTACATGGAGATGCGCAGCAGGTCCGACCGCCAGTCCTCCGCGAGCGCGTCCAGGGACGCGGTGTTGTAGCACTGGCTGAACCACTGGATGCCGTGGGTGCTCATGCCGCGCAGCTGGATGGGGCGGTCGTGCTGGTTGCACAGGTTCACTCCGCAGACGTGCAGCTGTCCGTTGATGTCCACGGGGGTGCCGTCGTCCGGGGTGGGCGGGGGTTCTTCGACGGAGCCCGTACAGGCGACGCCGTCGAGCGTGAACGCCGTGGGCCGCGGGTTGGCGCCCGTGAAGGAGCCGGTGAATCCCACGTCGACGGTCGCGCCGGTGGCCAGCGTGCGGTTCCAGTCGACAGCGGCGGCGGTGACCGTGGAGCCGGACTGCGACCAGGTGGCGTTCCAGCCCTGGACGACCTTCTGCCCGGCGTCCGGCATGGTGAACCCGAGCGTCCACCCGGAGACGGGGGCTCCCAGGTTGGTGATCCTCACTCCGGCCTGGAAGCCGCCCTGCCACTGACTGGCCACCGTGTAGTCGACCCTGCAGCCGGTGGCGGCCACCGCCTGCGGACCGGACAGTGCCGTGAGGCCCAGGACCGTCGCACAGGTCGCCAGTAAGGCCAAAAAGCGTTTCAAAGCGTTCCTCCTCGTGCGATGCGAACTCGTGCGATGCGAACTCGTGCGATGCGAACTCGTGCGATGCGAACTCGTGCGATGACTCGCGTCATGCGGGCACAGCGTGGTGCTGCGCGATGGGAGCGCTCCCAAAGCCCATCGGCCCGAGACCGTACACCGACGCGCCGACGCGCGATAGCCGTGCGACGGCCGAAGAATGCCGCGGCGCGGGTGACCGCTGTTCACACGGAGGCGTCCGGCCCCGTCGACGCGGACGGTGGCGCACGTCACACTTCCCTCCTGTCACAGGGAGCGGGTCGCCGGCATCTCGTGTTCAGACCAGCCCAACACCGCGAATGAGCACGAGTGAGGACGAAACCATGGATACCCGATTCAACCTGTTCGAGAACGAGCTCGCCGCCAGGTTCGCCAAGCGGTTCGCCGGCGCGGCCCTGGTGATCCACGACTCGCCGCTGCCGAAGTCCACCCAGGAGTTGGTGTCGCTGCGCGCCAGCCAGATCAACGGCTGCGGCCACTGCGTCGACATGCACGTCAAGGAGGCCGCGGCCGCCGGTGAGAGCGCGGTCCGGCTCCACCTGGTCGCCACCTGGCGCGAGTCCACCGTGTTCACCGAGGCCGAGCGGGCGGCACTGGCCCTCGCCGAGGAGGGCACCCGCCTCGCCGACGCCTCCGAGGGCGTCTCCGACGAGACCTGGGCCCGGGTGCGCAAGCACTACGACGACGACCAGACCGCCGCGCTGGTCACCCTGGTCGCCCTGATCAACGCGGCCAACCGGCTCGCGGTGATCACCCACCAGAAGGGCGGCTCGTACGAGGCGGGCATGTTCGCGGCGGCGGTCGGGAGCTGACCGGAGGACGCCTCGGTCCGGTCCGGGATCGTGTGACCCGGGCCGGTCGCCCGATCGACGTGCCGCAGGACGCCTGACGCCTGTCCGGCCTCGCCGGCGGCCGCACGAGCCGCACCACGTGTGGATCTCAGGAGGTCTTCGCGTGGCCCATGCCGTCGGGGCGCCCGGACGCTCCCCCGTCACGTCACGACGTACGCGCCCGGCCGGCCGGTGGTCCGGTGTCCGGCCGGGCGCCCGTCCGTCAGATCGGGAAGTGCGCGTGTCCCCTGACCTGCGCCGTGACCCAGCGGGTGTCGGTGAAGGCCTCGGCGCCGGCCTGGCCGCCGAAGCGGCCGTAGCCGGAGCTCTTCACGCCGCCGAAGGGGGCCTGCGGTTCGTCGGCGATGGACTGGTCG
This sequence comes from Streptomyces sp. NPDC059787, assembly GCF_042732315.1. Lineage (NCBI taxonomy): Bacteria > Bacillati > Actinomycetota > Actinomycetes > Kitasatosporales > Streptomycetaceae > Streptomyces > Streptomyces sp. NPDC059787. Next base: position 59,789 of record NZ_JBHWHX010000009.1, on the reverse strand, counting down.
TTGACGTGGACGATGCCGGTGCGCAGCCGGCCGGCGACCTCCAGGCCCTCGGCCAGGTCCTCGGTGATGACGCCCGCGGTGAGCCCGTACGGGGTGTCGTTGGCGAGCGCGACGGCCTCGTCGGCGTCGTCGACGACGTGGACGACGGTCGCCGGGCCGAAGATCTCGTCGTAGTAGATCTTCATCTCCTTGGTGACCCCGGTGAGGACGACCGGGCGGATCAGGGTGCCCGGTTCCTCGATCTCGCCGGTGCCCGCGGCCAGTTCGGCGCCGTGGGAGACCGCGTCCGCGACGAGTGACGCGACCCGGCGGGCGGCGGCCTCGTTCACGACCGGGCCGACGGCCGTGGCCGGGTCGCTCGGGTCGCCGCAGGGCAGTGCCCGGACGCGGGCGGCGAACTTGGCGGTGAACTCGTCGGCGACCGAGCGGTGGACGATGACCCGGTCCACGCACATGCAGATCTGGCCCGCGTTCATGAAGGAGCCGAAGACCGCGGCGTCCACCGCGTAGTCGACGTCCGCGTCCTCCAGTACCAGCAGGGGGTTCTTGCCGCCGAGCTCGAGGACGGCGGGCTTGAGGTGCCGGGCGGCCTGGACGCCGATGGCGCGGCCGACCTCCGTGGAACCGGTGAAGTTGACCATCCGCACCCGGGGGTCGGCGATCAGCGCGGAGACCACCTCGGCCGCGTCGGCGCGGTCGTTGGTGACGACGTTGAGCACGCCCGCGGGCAGCCCCGCCTCGTGCAGCACGTCGGAGATCAGCAGACCGCAGGCGATCGGCGCGTCCTCGCTGGGCTTCATCACCACGGTGTTGCCCGTCGCGATCGGCAACGCCACCGCACGGACGCCGAGGATGACGGGCGCGTTCCACGGCGAGATCGCGGCGATCACCCCCTTGGGCACCCGCACCTGCGTGGAGTGGACGCCGTCGGCGTCGGTGGCGAGGACCTGGCCGGTCGGGCGGCTGACCTCGGCCGCCGCCTCCAGCAGGATGTCGGCGGCCAGGTGGGCGTTGAAGCCCGCCCAGGGTGCGACGCCGCCGACCTCCGTGGCCATCAGCCGTACGACCTCCTCGGCGCGCTCGGCCATCAGCTGCGCGGCGCGCAGGAGGATCCGGCGGCGCTCGGCCGGCCTGGTCGCGGCCCACGGCTCGAACGCGGCGTCGGCGGCGTCCACGGCACGGCGTACGTCGTCCGGGGTGCCCGCGGCGACCTCCGCGCAGACGGCGCCGGTCCAGGGGTTGGTGTCGGTCGCGGTGCGGCCGGAGGAGGCGGGGACCTCCTGGCCGTTGATGATCAGTCCTCGGGAGACGGACACGGGATGCTCCTGTACGGGGGTTGTGAGGGCTCAGGCCTGGGCGGGCGAGGGTGCGGGGCCGGCGGCCCCGCGGGTGCGCAGGGCGCGGTGGGCGAGGCCGACGAGGGCCGGGGCGACCACCGGCGCGATCATGTAGTTCCAGAAGTGTTCGTACGTACCGGAGAGCAGGGCCGGGCCGAAGGCGCGCGCCGGGTTGATGCTCGCGCCGGTCACGGTGCCCAGGGCCGCGACGACCACGCCCACTCCGATGCCGATGACCGCCGGGATCAGCGCCCCCAGAGCGGGTCTGGTCATCACCAGCGCCACCGTGACGAAGACCGCGGCGAGTGCGGCGCCCTCGATGAGGAACAGTTCGACCGTACCCGTCCCGGGTGCGGGGTGCACGGCCCCGTGTCCGACCTGGCGCACGGCTCCGCCCCACACCAGTCCGGCCAGCGCGGTGCCGGCCGCGGATCCGGCGAGCTGCGCGGTGACGTACGGGAGGACGGCGCGGGACGGGAAGAGACCGCTCGACCACAGGAAGACGGTGACGCCGGGGTGCATGTGGCCCCCGGACCCGCGGCCGGGCGGCGAGTACATCAGGCCCGCGATGAGCGCGGCGACCGCGACTCCCGCGACGGCGAACAGGGTGTCCGGGTCACCGATCGCCAGCGGCGACCCGGGGTGGGCCAGCCAGCGGATCAAGCTCACCACGGCGAAGAGAAGCACCGTGGTCAGCGCGAACTCGTACACGCTGTGCCGGACGAGATCCGCGCGGCTCTGGGCGGAAGTGCTCATGGAGTCCTCATCAGGGGCAGGGGCGGCCCGGCGGGATGCGTCCCGCAGCACACCGGGCCACTATTTTTTCGCTGAGTGAACTTACTTTCATTGACCGAGTGCGCTGAGTGTGTGCGATCGCCGAGACGGCTGTCAATGGCCGGTAGCGTTCTCCTGAGGACGGGTACGGCCGCATGCGCCGGGAAGCCGACATACGGGAGGAAGTGCCATGGCGCCGGGCGTCTCGAAGGCAGCAGCGCCGATGACATCCGCGCCGGCCGACTCCCCGGCGGAAGCCGCCGGCCCGCTGGAGCGCGGGCTGGCCGTGCTGCGGATCGTGGCGGACGCCCCCCACTCCGTACGTCCGGGCGACCTCACGCGCGCGACCGGCCTGGCGCGTTCGACCGTCGACCGGATCGCCGCGACCCTGACCCACCTCGGCCATCTGCGCGCCGTGGGACGCGACCTCGTGCCGGCCCCGCGCCTGATGGAGTTCGGCAACGCCTACCTGCACGCGAGCGGCATGTCCCGCGCGCTGCGGCCGGGCCTCGGCCGGCTGGCCCGCGCCCTCGACGAGTCGGTCTCGGCGATCGTCCTCGACGGCTGCGACGCGCGCATCGTCGGCAAGGCCGTCCCGCCCGGCCGGGTGATCCCCCTGGGTTTCCGCGTCGGCGACCTGCTGCCCGCCGAGCGCTGCGCGGCCGGTGCCGTACTCGCCGCCGGATGGGGGCCCGACACGTACGACGCGTGGCGGGCCCGCCGTGCCGCCGACCCCCTGGACGAGAACTTCCCGGCCGTCCCCGCGCGCCGCACCGCTCCCGTCCCCGAGCGGACGGAGGCCGACTTCGCCGCCTGGACCGCGGCGGCCGACGCGGACGGCTGGGCGCTGGACGACCAGCTGGTCGCCCCGGGCCTGGTCGCACTGGCGGTCCCGGTACGCGACCCCGACGGCCGGCCCGTCTGCGCGATCAGCGTGCTGGCGCACACCAGCCGCCACAGCGGCGACGGACTGCGCGAGCACGCGCTGGCCACGATGACGGAGGAGGCCCGGCGCACAGCGGACGAGCTGTACGACACCTCGAAGGCGACCGCCGCGCCACCCGCCGCCCCCGCCTACGCCGACGCCAAGCCGGAACTGGGGCCGTCCTTCCTCCAGGCACTGGCCAGGGGCCTCGCCGTCCTGACCGCGCTCGGCCGGCAGCGCGGCGGCCTCACCCTCGCCGAGGCCGCCGAGGCCTCCGGGCTCTCGTACCCCAGCACCCGCCGCAATCTCCTGACGCTCCGTCAACTGGGTTACGTGGAACAGCTCGGCCGCCGCTTCCTGCCGTCCCCGCGCGTCCTGGAGCTCGGCTACGCGCGGCTGTCCACCCTCGGTCTCGCCGACATCGCCCAGCCCCATCTGACCGAACTGGCAGGGCGGGTACGGGAGTCGGCCTCACTGGCGGTCCTCGACGGCACCGAGGTCCACTATGTGGCCCGTGCCGCCGCCCAGCAGATCACCAGCGCCCGGATCATGCCCGGCACACGGCTGCCCGCGTACGCCACCTCCATGGGCCGGGTCCTCCTCGCGGACCTGCCCGAGGCGGACCGGCGGGACCGGATCGACGCCTCGCACCCCCGGGCCCTGACCCCGCACACGCTCACCTCGCCCGACGCGCTCGCCGCCGTGCTGGACCGGGTCGCCGATGAGCGACACGCGCTGGTCGAGCAGGAGTTGGAGGCGGGGCTGCGCTCCCTGGCCGTCCCGGTCCGGGACCGGGACGGACGGGCCGTCGGAGCCGTGAACATCGCCCTGCACGCCGGCCCCGAGCCGCCCGAACACACCAGGGAGACCCTCCTCCCCGCGCTGCGCGCCTGCGCGGCCCGCATCGAGTCGGACCTGGCGGTCGCGTTCGCCGACGGCCCCGTACAGACGGTCTGACCGCCCCGCCGGCCGGACATCCGCGCAGGGGACGTCGTCACCGGCGCAGAACTTCCTCTCGGGTGTCCCCGGGAGGAAGAACACCACGGCGTTGGACGTCCAGGGGCCGGTCACGTCCGGCGCGGGCCCGGGCGGGACGCCCCGCAGAGGCGCGGTCCGGCTCACTGACCGCACTCGACTGCCGCCAGGTCGTCCGACGATCGCCCCGCCCGGACGACGACTCCTCTCGTACCGGAACGGTCGAACCGTGTCTCCCCCGTCGTTCCTGGCCGACACCCTCGGCGACTTCGGCGGTGGCGGGCGTTCCCGTGCCCGGCCCGCTCACGGCCGAAGCGGCCTCAGCACGCCCAGCCGCTGCAACTCCACGATGTGCTCCGCCGCCCGTCGCGGCGCTTCACCACCGCTCACCAGCACTCCCGCCTCGATGTTGCGGTGGGCCGCGGACTCGGTCAGGTTGGCACTGCCCAGGAACAGTGTGCGGCGGTCGGCCACCGCGAGCTTGGCGTGCTGACGTGAGTGGGGGTGGCCGTCCGGGGCGCGGGCCCAGTGCCACAGGATCACCCCGGGAACGGAGGCGAACGCCTCGGCCGGTTCCCGTCCCTTGAGGAGTCCCCTCGCCCCGGCCAGCGTCTCGACCACGACGTGGATCCTCACGCCCCGTTCGGCGGCTGCCGTGAGAGCCAGGGTCAGAGCCGGATACGGGCGGGCCGCGTAGGTCATGGCCAGCAGCTCGTCCTGGGCCTCGTCGATGACGTCGACCAGCACCCGGGCGGTCGCCCGCACCGGCACGCCCGGTGTCGAGGGGCCGCTCCACACGGTGCGGACCCGCACCCTGTCCCGGGCGCTCAGCAGGGCCGCGACGTACCCCCGCACGTAGGCGGCCGCCTCGGCGTACGGGACCGAGTCCTGCTCCATCGCGTCGTACAGGTCCGCGACGACCGCGTCGGCCCCCGGTGCGGTCAGTTCGGCCAGGGCCCGCTCCCTGGTTCCCCGCCGCGCCAGCAGACCGACGAGGTCCTTGCTCCGGGACAGGCCGAGGACCGCCACGGCGGACTCCGCGGCGGCCTCGAACGCGCGCCGGCTCACGGCAGCAGGCCGACCGGTGTCAGTACCTGTTCCCTGTCCCCGGACAGCGGAACGAGGAAGCGACGGTCGAGGAACCGGTTGGCGCGCTCGCACGTGGTCTCGGAGACGAAGAGGCAGACGTGACAGGCCGCCCCGTGGAGGTAGTCGCCCGGGTCGTGGGGCAGACGCTCGGAACAGAGAGGGTCGGCCGAGCAGTGCCCGGCGTCGGCCAGGGCCCGGCGGACGATCCTGCCGAACTCGCGCTCCTCGGCGAGCGAGACCAGCCCGCCGAGGGTGCCCTCGGAGTCCGGGACGGCCGTGTAGATCAGGATGCCCGTCCTCGGGTTCTGTTCGTCGCCGGCGTAGATCCGCTCGGCCAGCGAGGCCGAGCTGTAGCCGCATTCCAGTGCGATGGTGCGGATCAGCAGGTGGGACAGGGTGTGCAGGGCGATGTAGCGAGCGCCGGGCCAGCCGTGGAAGGGATCGAAGTCGCTCGTCTTGCGGTCCGACTTCCGGTTGGTCCGGAACCGGCCGTAGGCCTCCCGGTGGGCCTCCATCTGTGGCGACTTCTCCATGCGCGCCGCCCACTCCGCCATGAGGTCGTCCCGCACGCGCAGGAAGATTCCCTCTCCGCGGACCTCGCTGGCGGGCACCCAGTTCTGTGTGCCCCGGGACAGGTCCACGCGGGTCGCGATCTCCGGGGATTCGGGATCGGGTGCGTCGAGCCGCGTGAAGCCGATGAGGGCGCGCGCCTCGCGGAGCCGCTCGACCTGGCGGACGTCCCCGAAGAGCTCGTCCAGCGGGGCCGGGACGGGGACCGGCCTGAGAGCGAAGTCGTCGCTGGGTGGGGGGACGGGGCCGGAGAGCGCCTCCCACTCGGGACGGAACAGGTCCGCCTGGACGTCGGGGGCGGACGGAGCCGGCCCGTCCGTTCCCTGCTTGCGGGCCACGAGTGCCGCGAAGACCGCGTCCGCGTCGTATTCCTTGAGGAATCCGAACTGGGGCAGGCGCGCCATGAAGGCGAGTTCGCTCCGGTCCTCGACCTTCTCCAGCTCCGGCCAGTGGTCGTCGAGCAGCTTGTCGATGTCACCGCCCTGTCCCTTGGGCAGCGCGAGCGCGCTGAGGGTGAGCGGGAACCACTGGTTGGAGGCTCCCGCGACCATCAGGACCGGGTCCCGGTCGCAGCCGCCCGCTTCATAGGTGCCCAGGTGAGGGTGGCGGCCACGGCAGTGGGGCAGGTGACGCCGACCGCGTTCGCCCATGGCTTCGCGGATGTTGCGCTTCGCACCGCAGGCGACGCATTCGAGGGTGACGTTGGCGGCCTGGTTGCCGCCGTGGTCCTTCATGCGCAGCTTGGGCCGCGGCATCTTCGCGCAGGCCTGCCCGTGGTGGACGAACGGGGTGTACGGGAACTCGTCGAGATGGCCCGCCGTGCAGACGAGGGTGAAGCGGGCCGCCACGGCGAGCGGTGGCTTGCCCCGCTTGCAGTCGTGGACGAACTTGGCCTCGTGCGGTGTGCGCGGGTTGGCGTTGAGGAAGGTGAACTCGTCGGAGTCGACCGCGGCCAGGACGTTGCAGGCCGTGCAGCGCAGCCATTGCGGAAACGGCGCGACGGGCACTCCGACTCCCTGCGCCGCCCAGCCCTTGGGGTCCGTGTCCCCGCCTTCCAGCCAGGGGGCCGCTCGCAGCTGCTCGATCTGTCCGCGCCCGTAGCGCTGCAGCGAGCGGTTGACGGCGGCGCGCAGCCGGGGCTCGTCGATGTCGTAGTCGGTGATGCCGGAGTAGCTCCAGGCGTCGAGACCCCTGACGAGGACGGAGAAGTTCGGCAGGTCGACGAGCGAGCCGACGCCGGCGGTGAACATGAGGTGGCTGGGGCGGACGGCCCCGACCCGGCGGTTGCTCCTGGTGTTCATCGCTGTGCCTTCCTGGGCGTGTCCGCGGTGGTCGTCCCGTACTCGTCGCTGTCCACGGTGGTCGCGAGATCGGGGTCGGTCTCGCTCTCCGCCGCCCCGAAGTTCCAGTCCGGGCCTCCTCCCGAGGGGTTCTCGAGGAAGGCTCCGCCGCCGGGCAGCAGGAGGTTGATCTCGTTCTCCGTCTCGCGCATCGACATGCCGACGGTCAGTTCCGTCCACCGGGATCCGTCGGCCCGCCTCAGCAGCCCGTTCACGACGGTGGTCTTGTGCTTCTCCTTGCGGTAGCCGAGGGCCGAGCTGTTCTCGTCCCGTTTGCGGCGCCACTCGTCCTTCAGCCGGTCCAGCCGTTCGCTCAGGTACTGACGGGGCAGCTCGCCCCCCACCCGTTCGGCGCGCTCCAGCAGCCTGCGTTCCACGTCCCTGGCGAGGGGGCCGTCCAGATCGACGTGGTGGGCGTCCAGGTTGCGCGAGGTGTCGTGGGCCGCCTGGCGCAACGCCGCCACGTAGGTGGCGGCGACGCCCCGGTCCAGGGCGCGCCGGGTGAACGGAGTGACGGAGAGGGCCTCGACCTGCCGGTAGAACGTGGCGTGGTAGTGCTCGAAGTCCTCGTAGTGGGCCAGGTCCCTCGGGCGTGACCAGTTGTAGAGGGTGACGACGAGACCGGGCCGTGAGGCGTCACGGCCGACGCGCGAAGAGGCCTGGATGTACTCGGCGGTGTTCTTGGGCTGACCGACGACCAGCATCAGACCGAACCGTGAGACGTCGACGCCGACCTGGAGCATGGAGGTGGCGAGGACGACGTCCACGGCCTGCCGGGCGATCGGCGTCATGGCCGCGCGGGGTTCCCGCTTCTCCTTCGCCGCGACCGCGTACTCCCGCAGGAACGCGCGTCGCCGTTCCGAGGTGTCCCGCTCGGGGTCGAACCCGGTCTCCAGACGCTTGAGGGCGGCACCGATGTCGGAGGAGGAGATGCGTGAGGTCAGTTCCTGGATGCCGAGCATGCCCGTCCGGCTCACGATCCGGTCGGCCAGTGTGGCCCGGCCCCTGCGACTGCCGTTGGAGCGGACCCGGGTCGTGATGTCGTCGTCCATGTAGCGCCGCATGCCCGCGAGTTCGCGCGTCGCGTTGAAGTAGCCGACCAGGGTCATGTACGGGTCCGCCGGCTTGCCGTAGTCGTCGAAGAGCTGCTGCCCGGCGAGGAGGAGGATCTCGGCGACCCGGATCTCGGCGGCCTTGAGGCGGGTGCCGTGCGCGCACACGCCCAGGTAGCGCCGGCCGGGGTCGGTACGGCTCAGTTCGACCTGGCGGGAGAAGAACGTGTCCCCGACGTCGAGGACCTGCGGCGGGAAGACGGCGACCTTGCGCCCGAAGACGCCCAGTACCTGCTCGGCGGCCCGTTTGGTCGTCGCCGTCGAGGCGACGATCTTGGGCCCGGTCTCGTGGTGCCGGCCCTGGGCGTCGGTGAGGCTCCAGGTGCACAGCTGGTCGACGGCGGACTCGAAGAGGCCGACGGTGGTGCCGAGGGCGCCGGAGATCAGGTGCAGCTCGTCCTGGATGATCAGGTCCGGGGGTCGCAGCCGCGTCACCGGCTGCGCGGTGACGCCGGGCAGGTCGCCCCTGGCGTTGTGGCGGCTCCCGCAGCCGGTCTTGGCGTCGAGGTCGTCGTGCCGGTAGCCGTGGCGCGGGCACAGCTCGGTGACCCTGCCGAACAGCAGTCCGGCGTACCCGTTCCAGGGCAGCTGGGCGAACTTGTCCACGGTGGCGATCAGCAGGGAGGGCGCGAGCCGGTAGATCTCCTCGTCGACCGTGAGCACCGGGACGCCCTCGCCGGGCGACTCGCGCCGGGAGAAGGGGCAGCGGTCCTCGCCCTCCCCGCGCGGGCAGTACAGCAGGACGCGGCGCCGTGCTTCGTCGTACTCCATGTGGGAGCGGGCCGTCAGTCCGCTTCCGCACCACGGGCAGGTGAGGACCTGGAGGACGCGGGCGTGCTTGTCGCTGGCGCTCTCCTTGGCCTCGGCGATCTGGTCCTTGGCCTCGTCGAACCAGTTGGGCGAGACGGAGGTCCCCACCCACAGCCCGATGCGGAACGGGGTGGCGCCCCAGCGGGCGTCCCGTGCGAACTCCTCGCGGCGCAGTACCTCACAGGCGCTGACCAGGGCGGCGGCGCGCTGGAACTGCTGGGCGGTCAGGAGGCGGAGGGTGTAGCGCATGAGGACGCCGACGCCCGCCTCACCGCTGTGTGCTTCCGTGCCCGAGCCGATCGTGCCCTGCAGGCGGCGCAGCGCGAAGGTGTAGGCGGCGAGGCCGAGGTAGGCCTCGGTCTTGCCGCCACCGGTCGGGAAGAACAGCAGGTCGACGAGGGCTTCGCGGCCGGTACCGCGGTGGGGGTGTCCGGGCCGGCTGAGGGAGTCGAGGTTGAGCAGGACGAAGGCGAGCTGGAAGGGACGCCAGCTCGCTGCCGCCTTGCCCTTGGCGTGGACCTCGTCGTACGCCTCCCGGTAGGAGGCGCGGTCGTCCTCGCGGCCGGCGCGGGCCGACGCGATGGCGGTGTTGCGACGCTGGAGCGCCATGGCCCGGTTGGCGAACCGGAAGGCCTCCAGGGCCGTGTCGTCGGCCACGAGCCGGTCGATGCCCAGGGTTATCCGGTCGCAGATGTCCAGTGCCTGGTCGATGGCCGCGTCGGCCGATGCGCGCAGGTCGTCGGGGAGCGAGCGGGCCTTGTGACGCTGCTGGTCGAGCCAGGTGCCGTAGCCGTCGGCGAGCGGGGCCAGCGCGGCGCTGAGTTCGGTCCGGCGGGCGGGCACCGCGAGAGCCGCGAGTTCGTCCATGCCGAGTTCGAGGCCGCGGAGCAGATCCTGCCCCTCCACGGTGGGTGCGGTGGTGGCCCGGACGTCGTACTCGGGGAGCCAGGTGGTGGTGAGCCGGTGGGCGTTGCGCTCTCCGTCCCGCACCTGGGCGTGCACGGCGACGTTGCGGCCCTTGGCGTGGCTGAGGCTGTCCCGGTAGAGGAGCCGGAGCCGGCGTTCCTCGGCGTCCTCCGCGCCGTTGCCGCGGTTGGCGTGATCGAGCGGGTCGTCGACCGGGAGGAAGACGGCCGCCTGGTCGTCCGGGAAGGCGGTGACGTCGATCCCGGTCTGGAAGAGCCAGTGGGCGTCGCGGGCCTCGCGGCTGTCCTGCTGCCGGTTCACCAGAGCCAGTTCGACGATCCGGAGGTCCTCGGTGCCGCCTCCGCCGGAGTGCCTGCGCACCTGCACGTCGAGGACGGCCGCTCCCTCTTCGAGTTCGACGATCCGGTCCGCCAGGTCCGTCACGTCGATGTCCACCGGGTGCTCGACGGGCTCGCGCGACCAGACCCTGCGGGTCGTGCCGCGGTCGGTGGCCTCCTCCGACTGCGTGTAGCGCCCCCAGCGGACGGTGACGCTGAGCGTGCCGACGGAGACGGGAACCGTGAAGGACAGCCCCATGGACGACGCCCAGATGTGACCGGCGGCCTGCGGGGTCAGCCGGTCCTGCAGCTCGGTGTCGTCCCCCTCCTGCTCGTCGCCCGACTCCCCGTCCGCGCTCTGGGCGGCCACGAGCGCGATCCGGTCTGCGGTGACGTCCTGTGGCCGCGGGCCGAGCATGCCCACGAGATACCGGTCGCGCGGCCCGGATGAGGCGTTCGGCAGCGTCTCTGTCTCTCCGTCCCAGGGGCCCAGCAGATCACGGCGGATGTAGGTCACGAGTCCGTCGCGCACCTCGTACGAGTCCCCGGCTCGGAATGTCTGGGGCACCTCGTCGAGTGGGTGCGGAACAGCGGCCTGGGCGGGCTGGGCCGGCATGCGGTGGGTCCTTCCGGACGGATCCGATGAGCACGAACGGTGGTAGGAGGTGGGACAGCATCTGAAGAATAGACCGTTGACTCAGTTCACACAACGAGTATGGGACGCTCTGTCGCTCCGGCCGGCCGCAGTCTCTAGGCTGGCTCCGACCGCCGCCCACCCGTCACCGAGGACGCCGATGCCCCGACTCGCTCTCTCCGACGACTTCGTCGTGGACCTCATCTCGCTGCAGAGACCGGTCCAGAAGGAAGTCAGCGACGCGATCCAGATGTTCCGCGGCATGACCGTCCCCCAGCTCCACGCGAGCAAGGGCATGCACCTGGAGAAGCTCGAGCGGGCACGCGACCCCCGGATCCGCACCATACGCATCACCAAGTTCTACCGGGGTGTCCTCCTGGCCCCCGACGACGGCAGCGAGCTGTTCATGCTCCTGCGGGTCGCCCCGCACGACGAGGCGATCAACTGGGCCTGCAAGCGCGCCTACTCGGTCAACAGCGCCACCCGCGGGGTGGAGGTGCGCAACGTCGAGGCCCTCGAGCAGATGGAGACCTACTTCGAGACCAAGGCGGACACCACTCCCACCCGCCTCTTCGAGAAACACTCCGACACCGTTCTGCGCGACCTCGGCGTCGACGACCAGGTGCTGAAGCTGGCCCGCGTCTGCGTCACCGTCGACGACCTGGCCGTCATGGCACCGCCCATGATGCCCTCCGACCAGTACGAGGTGCTGTGGTTCCTGGCGCAGGGCGAGTCCCCCGAGGACGTCTGGGAGCAGCTGATCGCGCCGCGCGGACAGACCGTCCGCACGGCGGAGGAACGGCCCGCGGTCACCCTCACCGAGGCGATCCTCAACACCTCCGACCGCATCGTGGAGGTGACGGGCCCCGGCGAGCTGGAACGCATCCTCAGCGAGGACTTCACCCGCTGGCGGATCTTCCTCCACCCTGCCCAGCGCCGGTACGCCTACCATCCCGGTTTCAACGGCCCCGCCCAGGTCACCGGTGGACCCGGCACCGGCAAGACGGTGGTCGCCCTGCACCGCGTACGGCACCTGCTGCGCACCGGCCGTGAGGGCGAGCGGATCCTGCTGACCACCTTCACCAACGCCATGGCGGCCACCCTGCGGGACAGTCTCGCGCTGCTGCTCGGTGACGCCGACGCCCGTCTGCTGGACCGCGTCGACGTCACGACGGTGGACTCGCTCGCCGCGCGGGTCGTCCGGGAGGCGCGGGGCGGTTCACCGAAACCCCTCTCGGCCGCCGCCGAGAAGAGCGCCTGGACCCGTGCCGCCGCGCGCGAGGAACTGCCCTGGACGGAACAGTTCCTGTCCCAGGAGTTCCGCAACGTCGTCCTGGCCCAGGGGCTGCGCACGCCGGAGGAGTACCTGCGCTGTGTGCGCCGCGGACGCGGCACGCAGGTGGGCCGGGTGCAACGGGCCCGGCTGTGGCGGGTGATGGAGCGGTTCACGGCGGATCTCGCCTCGCGCGACTCGGCGACGTACACGCAACTGTGCGACCAGGCGGCGCGCGTCCTCGCCGAGGGGCCGCCGCGTTACCGCCATGTCGTCGTGGACGAGGCGCAGGACCTGCATCCGGCCCAGTGGCGGGTGCTGCGCGCCTGCGTCGGCTCCGGGACCGACGACATGTTCCTGGTCGGCGACCCGCACCAGCGCATCTACGACTCCCGGGTCTCGCTGCGCTCGTTGGGGATCAACGTCCGGGGCCGTACGTCCCGGCTCCGCCTCAACTACCGCAGCACGGAGGAGATCCTGCGCTGGTCCGCGTCCCTCCTCGACGGTCAGCCGGTGGGCAGGCTCGGCGAGGACGACGACGAGGACGGCGGCCGGGACTCCCTGCACGGTTACCGGTCCCAGCTGCACGGCCGCGTCCCGGCGGCGCGCGGATACGGCAGCCAGGACGAGGAACTGCGGGCGCTGGTCGGGCAGGTGCGCACCTGGATCGAGCAGGACGGGATCAAGCCGTCCGAGGTGGCGGTGTGCGCCCGGTTCAACACCCTGGTCGACGCGGTCATCACGCGCCTGCGACGGGAGCGCGTCCCGGCGGTCGCCGTCAAGGACAATCCGGGGCCGGACGTCTCCGGTGTCCGCGTGGCCACCATGCACGCGATGAAGGGACTGGAGTTCCGGTGCGTGGCCGTGGTGGGCGTGACGTCGAACGTGCTGCCGTTCGCCCCGCAGGTGACGCCGGCCGCGGTCGATCCCGTCCAGCACCAGTCGGATCTGCTGGCCGAGCACTGCCTGCTGTTCGTGGCGTGCACACGGGCCCGCGACGCGCTGGCGATCTCGTGGAGCGGTGAGCGCAGCCGCCTGCTGGATCCGGTGGCCGGCTGAGACGTCCGGGGCCCCTGTGCCCCGGACCCCGCTTCGGGTCCGGGGCACCGCGGCCGTCACCGCGGGAGGCTCCGCTCCTTCTGCCCAGCGCCCTGTGGGCGTCAGGCCCGGATCTCCCGGACGACGACCTCGTGGCTCTTTCCCCGGGAGGCGTCGTACGAGATCTTCCGCCCCGTCGGCTGCCACATCAACGCGTGGCCCAGCGGTGACGACGGGGAGATGATCTCCGCGTCCTCGGTGGGCAGTTCGGCGACGGTGTACAGGGTCGCGTCGTCGACCTGCCCGTCGAACTCGAGGACCAGCAGCGCACCGGGGTGCACCGCCCTCGTCGTCCCCTCCTCCTGGCCGACCCGCACGGCGTCGAGGAAGGTCCGCAGGAAGCCGAGCCGCTTCGTGCGGCGCTCGCGCTGGTCGGCCTGCGTCTTCCTGAGGAAGACGAGGTTCGCCGGGTCCACGTCCACGGGCATCTCGTCCGGGGCGTCGATGGCGGCCTGCAGCCCCTGCATCTCGCGCAACAGTCGGTGGAAGGCGGCGGCGGGGATCTCCCGGACGGGGAGGGAGCCCCGCGTGCCGGGGTCCACCGGACCGGGTGCGGTCTCCGGGGCCGCTTCCGCGGTGGGGGCCGGCCGGGGCGTGCGTGGTTCCCCGGGCCCGGTGACGGGGGTCGCCGCCGTCTCCGGCGTCATGTCGGGCGCCGGGCCCGGGTCGTGAGGGCGCTCGTCCTCCCGCGTCTCCCCCGTTTCCTCGTCCCCGTTCCGGCCGTCGGCCGACGGTGCCTGGGGATCAGCCTCCTCCACGGGAGAGTCGGCTCCTTCCGGCTCCGCGGGGACCGGCTCGATCCCCAGCCGTTCCAGCTCCGCCCAGAGCGGGGCGAGCGCCTGCTCGCGGTCGAGGTGGAAACGGCTGCCGCGGATCCGGACGAAGGTCCAGTCGACGCGTTCCAGGTCCCGCTGGCGGGCGGCGCCGGTGGACGCGTCCTCGCCGTCGGCGAAGGCGTCGCCGTCACAGGCGACCGCGAGCCTGCGGGTGCCGCCCTCGACGACCAGGTCGACGGTGTGGCGGCCCACCCGGTAGCCGGGCCGCACCCGGTGACCCCGGGCCGTCAGCTCCAGGTAGACCTTCTGCTGGAAGAGGCTGTCGAACGCCTCGTGGCGTACGTCGGGCAGCACCTCGCCCTCGACCGCGACGGTGTCCTCCTCCGCGGGCCGGGTGAGGTGGTCGAGCCACCGCCGGCGCAGGTCGTTCTCGTGGAACTGCTCGGGCCGGGCACTGTGGAACACCCACAGCTGGTCCTGGGCGCGGGACGCGGCCACGTTGAGCCGCTGCTCGTACGTCTTGCCGTTGAAGCCGCCCGGCACGGTCCCGGCGGCGGTGGTGGCCGAGTTGACGCAGGAGACGAACATGACGTGCCGCTCGTCGCCCTGGAAGTCCTCGGCGTCGCCGACCCGGATCCGCCGCTCCTCGCGCTGCTCGTAGTCGAGGCGTTCGGCGAGCAGGTTCTCCAGTTCCGTCAGGTGTCCCTTGGTGCCGCGGAGGCTGACGACGCCCATCGTCTTCCCCTCGTACGCGGGGTCGGCGCAGCAGCGTACGACCGCGTCGACGAGGGCCTCGGCCTCGGCGCTGTTGACCAGCCGGTCGTTGCCGCCGAGGGCTTCCCCGCCCTCGACGTGCACGGTGCGGACCGGGGGCAGCCGGTCGGCGCCGTACTGCCGCAGCGGCTGGAGCCTGCCGTTGTAACAGAGGTCGTTGGAGAAGGAGATGATCTCCGGCATGCACCGGAAGTGCTCTTTGAGCATGAGCGTGCCGCGACCGGCGGAGAGCGCCTCGGTGAGGTCGAAGAAGCTGGAGTCGGGACCGAAGAGGCTGCGGACGTCCGGCTCCAGCGCGGTGAGCAGCCGGTCCCGCAGGTGGAAGTACTCGTCCTGCTTGAGGCCGACGTTGGAGGGGCTGACCTGCTTGCTGTCGCCGACGATCACCATCCGGTCGGCGAGCCAGCTCAGCAGCATGGCCTCGAGGCCGGACTGGCTGGCCTCGTCGACGATGACGACGTCGAACAGGCCGGGCCGGTCCATCGGCACGGTCTCCGCCACCTGGTGCAGCGGCATGATCCAGGCCGGTACGGCCGTCTGCGCCTTGCGCAGCGCGGCCTGGGCGTCGCGCCGGTAGCGGTGCTGGTACTTGCCCTTGATACGGCGGGCGGCCTGCTGGTACGCGCTGAGGGCCCGGGACTGGTCGCCGGTGAGCAGCCCGAGGCAGCGGTGCCAGGCGCGGGCGGCGGCGAGCCGGGCGAGCACGATGCGCGCCTCGTCGTCGGCCTCCGTGAGCCGCCGCCGCAGCGTGCGCTCGGCCTCGGGGTCGGTCAGCCGCTCCATCCGCTCGTACCACGCCGACCAGGCCCAGGCCTCGGCGAGCCGCGGCAGCCGGTCGTCCCACGCGGTGTCCTCCGGTGAGCCGGTGACCCGCTCGGCGAGCGAGGGGAACGCCTCGCTCACGCGGGTGAGCGCGGCGTGCTGCTCGGCCCGCAGCCGGGCGGCCTCCCGCACCTCGGCCATCTCGTCGCTGAACTCCCGGTAGCCCCGCGGGTCCCGGGCGCGCACGGCTTCGAGTGCGCGGGCGACGGCGGGTGCCGCGCCGGGCCGGTCGTTCCAGGAGCGCAGCGGCTCCTCGGCGTCCGCGATCACCTTGCGCGACCGCTCGGCGTCACGCAGCGTGGTCGCCGCGCGCAGCAGGGCGCGCACGGCGTTCTCGACCGGTGCGTCGTGCCAGGTGGCGACGGCGAGTTCGGGTGAGGTGGCGGCGGCGGTGAGCACGTCGGTGCGGGCGGCGGCGACGGCGAGCAGGGATGCGAGTACGGCGGCGTCCTGGCGCAGGCGGGCCAGGCGCGGACCGTGTCCCTGCCAGGCGCCGGCGGGGGTGCCCCACTCGGCCTCCACCTGGGCCAGACGCAGTTCGAGCCGGACCCGCGCGACGACGACCGCCGCCGTGGCGGGGTCCTCGGGAGTCCTGCCGTCGACCCGTACGGTCTGGACGAACGCGCCGACGGCCTTGGCCAGCTTCGTGCGGGTGCCGAGCGGCCCGCGCAGCTTCTGTCCCTGCGTCAGCCCGTCGTACAGGGTGGTGGCCTGGCCGAGCGCGGTGGCCGGGTCGTACTGCTCCAGGCCGCTGACCATCGCGGTGCCCAGCGTGGCGAGCGAGGCGTCGAGCGCCGCGAGGGCGTCCGTGACGGCGGCGTGCCGACTGCGTGCCTGCCAGTCCTGTCCCGCGGTCACCTCGTCCATGAGCGCCCCGGCCCACTCGCCGGCCGCGGCGGCGAGGGACGCGGCCCTGGCGCGGGCGGCGGAGAACGCGTCCAGAGCGGCCGTCAGACGCTGCTGTTCGGTCTCGTTCAGACCTCGTACGGCGGTGTCGTACCGCAGGCTCAGCGGGTCCTGCCGCGCCGCCTCGTGCGCCTCCTCGGCGGAGCGCACGACCCGCACGGCTTCCTCGAAGTCGCCGGGGGCGGGCAGTTCGGAGGGGCCGGGCACCTCGGCCGCCAGGGCGCGGTGGTGCGGGGTGAAGGCGCGCGTGGTGTGCAGCAGCCTCAACGCGTCGTCGGCGGTGACCGAGGGCTGTTCCCGGGGCACCCGCCCGAGCCAGTCGTACCGCTCCTTCTCGGCGGTGAGGCGCTCGGCGATCTCCTGGAGGCTGCCGGTGTAATCGCCGATCTCCGCCTCGAAGCGGTGGGTCTCCTGCTCGCGCAGTACGGCGAGGTCGCGCAACATGGTCTGCTGGGCCGACCGGGCCGCGGCCAGCCGCGCCTGGAGCGTCCGGATGCCGTTCTGGGAGGCCTTGGGGTCGTAGCCGGCGTACTCACCGAGGATTCTCTGCACGGACGCCTCGAGCTCCCGCTGGGCGGCGGCGCCGTCCTCGGTGCGGCTCACGCACAGGTCGCGGATGCTCTCGGGCAGCTTGTCCCGCAGGACGCGCAGGGCGCGCGGGGTGTGACTGGTGATGAGGACCCGCTTGCCCTGGGCGAGCAGGTCCGTGACCAGGTTGGCGATGGTGTGCGTCTTGCCGGTACCGGGCGGGCCCTGCACCACGACGAGCCGGTTGGCGCGCAGGCGCTCCGCTATGGTGCGCTGCTCCTCGTTGGCGGGCAGCGCGAAGTACATCTCGTCGGCACCGGCCCGCGTACCCTCGTCCTCGGTCGCCGCGAGGTCGGCGGCGGTCAGTGCCCCGTCGCGGCCGGCGATGTAGCCGAGCAGCTCGGTGGGAGGCGTGCCGGCGTCGATCTGACGGGCGATGGCCTTGAGGGCGTCCATCGTCGAACGGCGGTTGCGCTCCCGCAGGACGAGCGCGGGGGTGAGTCCCACCTGGGGCACGTCGAGCGTGCGCGGCCGGGCGCGTTCCACGGTCGGCGAGTAGCCGCCGGCGCTGTGTGCCGCGTTGGTCCAGCTGCGCAGGGCGGTGTGCACGGCGTCGAGGTGTGCCGGGTCGGTGACGTCGGAGGCGCCGTCCAGCGTGTCGACGATCTGCTCGCGCACCGCGCCGGGCACGTGCTGGGCGCCTTCCAGCATGCCCTCTTCCAGTTCCAGCCCCGTGCCGGTCGGGTCGGGGGCGGCGGTGAGGGTGCCGGTGGCCGGGTCGAGGTGGAGGGTGGCGCGGTGGGTGACGAGGTGGCGTTCCACGCGCTGGCCGGTGGTCGTCTGCCAGGTCAGCCGACCGAGCCCGAGGACGAGTTCGTACGCCTCACCCAGGTTGGCGGCGTCCTCGTGCATCTTGTGCAGGCGGTCGTACAGCCTCACCACCGGATCGACGGCCCGCCGCCGCTCCGCCCAGGCGAGCCACTCCTGTTCCCAGGCGGCGTACCGCTTCTCGATCCTCTCCCGCTTCGGATGGTCGTCGAGCTCGTGGTACGTCTTGTCGAGGGGGATGCCCTGGGACCAGTCCGGGAACTCCGGCTCGATCCGGCGGCGCAGGTGCGGGGCGCGGGTCTGCTTGAAGTCGCGGATGCGGGTCTCGTCGATCCAGGGCGCGAGCAGGGGCTCGGGGTGCGGGGCGTCCTCGCGTTCGGGACGGGCGAGGGTCAGCCAGGCCGGCTCCTCGGTGTCGAGGACGCCGTCGAGCATCACGGCGACCTCGGGGGCGTCCGGCAGCTCCTCGAACCAGACGGTGCCGGCGGCGCCGTCGAGCGTGCGGACGGGGCGGGTCTTCGACTCCTCCGCCTCGGCGAGGAACCGGAAGACCTGACGGACGCGGGTGGCGTCGAGCTCGTCGGAGGACAGGGCCTGGGCGCGGGGGGCGGACCCGGCCGACGGCGTCACGAGAGGCGTGGTCAGGCGGGGGTCCGGCCCCGTGGGCTGTGACGGTACGGCTCCGAGCGCCGTACGGGCCGTTCCGCCGTCGCCGCGTGCGGGGACGGCGTCGTCGGCGCCGGTGAACAGGGACGGCTGCCGCTCGCCGGACAGCGGCACCTGGTCCGGCAGCCGTCCCGCCCGCGCGGGCGCGGGCGCCGTGGCCCTCGCCGTGGTGAAGGTGACGCTCTCGCGCTGGTGGTCGTACGGAAACCGGACCTCGATGTCCAGCTCGGCGGCGGTTCCCGCCGGGATGCTGTAGGCCCAGGTCGCCGACGCGCGGCGGCCCTTGCGGAGGGTGCCTTCGAGCCCGTCGTCGAGCAGCTCGGTCCGGTAGTCCTGTACCTGCCGTGCCGTTTTGCCGTAGGGTCCGCCGCGCACGAGCAGGGTGATGCCGTCGACGTCGATGGGGTGGGCCGTGCCGTTGCTCAGGTACAGCGTGCACCGGACCAGGTCGTCGCCCTGGCGGTACCCGTCGGAGTCCTCGGGAGCGACCAGCTCGTACGGCACGACCTCGTCCACCCGTACGTGCAACCCGTCGTCGTACTGGTAGACGGATCCGACCGGCCGCATCTCGTCACTCAGGCCGTACTCACGCTGGCTCACGCGCCACCCCACTGCTGTCCGGAGCCACATGCGTGGCCGCTTGGTGTCATCCCGCCCCGGCCCACCCGAGTACGTCTCCGCCCCCCAGCGCATCGCCTCAAGTGTGAACTGAGCACACGGGCCGAGGGTAGCAGCAGGCTCCCGAGCTTCGCCGCACCCCATGAAACCGCATCGAAATCATCGACACAAGCGATTGCGCACGTTGACTCTGTTCACAATCATGAGTCAACATGACCTGGCATCACTCGCACAGCTCCAGGCAGACGCCAGAGAAAGGCCATGCGCCATGCAGATGGAAGTGCTCCACGTCAGTCCGGAGCTCGCGACGGAGTGGCTCACCCGCAACACCAGCAACCGACCGCTCAGCAAGGCGGCGGTACAGCAGCTGACGGGCCGTATCCAGCGCGGCGAGTGGCAGTTGACGCACCAGGGCATCGCCTTCGACGAGGACGGCGTACTCATCGACGGCCAGCACCGCCTCGCGGCCATCGCCAAGGCGGGGATCACCGTCCCCCTGACCGTCACCCACGGCGTTCCGCGCACCGCGTTCACGGTGATGGACACGGGCCGCAAGCGCACCGGCCGGGACGCGCTCGCCCTCGCCGGCGAGGCCAACGCCACGCACCTGGCGGCGGCCCTGCGCGGCCTGCACCTCTACCTGAACGCGCCCAACGCCGCCTGGAGCGGCGGTTCGTCGGTCACGAGCAACGACCAGCTCCTGAGCCTGCTCGAGAAGCATCCAGGCGTACGCGAAGCGCTCCACCACGGCCTGGCGCTCAATCGCGGCTGCCGCATCACCGCCACCGCGGCCACCATCGGCTGGTACGTCACTACCGAGGCCCGGCCCGACATCGACCAGACCCCGTGGCTCGACGGAGTGGTCACGGGCGCGAACCTCGAGGCCGGAGACCCGCGGCTCACGTTGCGCAACACCATGCTCAGCCTGGCCGCAGGCCGCACCCACCGGCGCCGCGACGACTCGCGCGAGCACCTTCTCTACTACCTCAAGTCCTGGAACGCGTGGGTCGAGGGCCGCAGCATGAAGCTCCTGCGCCGCTCCCCCAACGAGACGATGCCGCGAATCTCCAAGCAGGCGGCGACAGTTCCGGCCTACAGGGGTACTCCCTCAACCGTGGATGGCTTGACACCTCTCACTGTTGACTGAGTGCATCCTGGATTGAGTGACCGCCGTGGGACCGAGCCAGTTGGACGAGCGTCAGGCCTTGCCCACCCGGCCGGGAAAGGAAGTGTATGCGCGCGCAGGAAATCACCTTCCTCAAGCTGATCCAGGGGGAGAAGCAGTTTCAAGTCCCCCTCTACCAGAGGACGTACAGCTGGGGAAGGGAGCAGCTGACGCGGCTCTGGGAGGACGTCAGCGAACTCGTCGACCAGCAACTGTCGGGCGAAACCGCCGCCCCGCACTTCCTCGGCTCCGTGGTGCTCGCACCCGGCCAGTTCCAGGCCGGCGGTGTGCAGCGGTGGCTCGTCGTGGACGGCCAGCAACGGCTGACCACCTTGATGCTGGCGTTCGCCGCGTTGCGCGACCATCTCAAGAAGACCGGTGACACACGCGGTGTCGACAGGATTCACCGTCAGCTCCTGGTGAACGAATACCACGAGGGCCTCGACCACTACCGGTTGCTGCCGACGCAGGCCGACCGTGAGGCGTACACGGCCTGCGTCCGGTCCCGGGCGGAGGCCGGCGGGAGCGACAACATCGGTGCCGCCTACCGCTTCTTTCTCGGCGCACTTGCCGAGGGGCAGGAAGCCTCCGGGGACGACCGGTGGATCGCGACGGTCGGGACCGTCCTCAAGGATCTGCTGTCGATCGTGGAGATCACCGCGGAGTCCGGTGACAACGTGTACCGGATCTTCGAGTCGATCAACAACACGGGCGTCGGGCTGAGCCAGAGCGACCTGTTGCGCAACTACGTGTTCATGCTCCTGCCCAAGCGGGGCGAGCGGGTCTACCAGGAGCTGTGGCTGCCCATGCAGCAGAGCCTCGGCCCCAAGAACCTCGAACTCCTCGTCTGGCTGGACCTGGTGGTACGGGGCCACCACAAAACCAAGCAGAGCGAGATCTACCGGGAGCAGCAGAAGCGGCTCCAGCCACTGGCCGGCGACGAGGACGCGCTGCAACGCGAGATCGCGCAATTGGCGGAACGGGGACGGCGGTTCCTCCGCATCGTCGAACCCCGGCGTGAGCAGTCTCCGGCACTGCGCGCCGTGCTGGAGCGCCTCACCGCCTGGGGCGGCCAGACCCACTACCCGCTGGCCCTGCACCTGCTGGACCTCGTCGACGGCGGGAGCACCACACCCGAGGACGCGGCGGAGGCGTTGCGGTACGTTGAGTCCTATCTGGTGCGGCGACTCATCTGCCAGACACCGACCACCGGCCTCAACCGCATCTTCATGGAGGCTCCGAAGGAGCTGGAGACCGACCGTCCCGCTGCCGAGGCGGTCCGGCGGTTCCTGTCCGGGCGACGCCGCCGGTGGCCGAGCGACGAGGAACTGCGCGAGGCGATCCGCAGCAAGCCGTTCTACTGGAGCGGCCGCCCGCCCCAGCGGAGTTACATCCTGCGCCGCCTGGAGGAGAGCTACGGTTCCAGCGAGCCCGTCGACTTCGCCAAGGCGTCCCTGAGTGTGGAGCACGTCCTCCCGCAGCGGCCGGCTGCCTCGTGGTTCGACCTGCTCTCCGACGAGACCGAGCCGAACCAGACCCCCCAGGAACTGCACGACCTGCTGGTGCACACCCTGGGCAACCTCACCCTCACCGGGGACAACGCGAAGCTGTCCAACAGCCCGTTCGAGCGCAAGCAGCAGATCCTCGACTCCAGCGCCTTGCGCATGAACCAGGAGATCGCCGCGGAGAAACGCTGGGGCAAGGCCGAGATCCTGGCCCGTGCCGACCGTCTGACGGAGCGAGCGGTCGAGTTGTGGCCCGGGCCGATCGGCGGGGTCAAGCCGGCCGGTGAGGAGTGGCCGGGCTGGGCGGAGCTGAGGGCCGCCCTGGTGGCGATGCCGAGCGGCACGTGGACGACGTACGGCGACGTCGCCGAGCTGATCGGCAGCTATCCCATGCCGGTCGGCGCCTACCTGGGCTCCCATCCGACGGTGATCGGGGCCTACCGGGTCCTCACCTCGGACGGCAGGATCTCCCCGGGGTTCCGCTGGGCGGACGGCAGTGACCTGCCGCCGCCGCAGGAGCTGCTGATGAGCGAAGGGGTGAGGTTCGACCCGTCGGGCCGGGCCCACGGTGCGCAGCGCCTGAACGCGGCGGAGCTGGCGACCCTGCTCGGCAAGGACGTCACGCAGCCCGTCTCGTACGACCCGCTTCCCGAGGGGGAGGACGCGGCGGCGGCCGAACGGTTCCGCACGCAGTTGCAGGAGCACTGGCCGGAGGCTTCCGCCGGGGTGCTCGGCGCGCTCGACTTCTGGCGTGTGCAAGGTGGCCACCTCACCTACGGCAGGCACGACGAGACGAGCTGCTTCCCGATGCTCGACGCCGGCACGAGCCGCCTCCCCCACCTGGTCTGGCCCATGGCGATCTACCCGGTGAGCGGAACGGTCGAGGTCGTCTTCCAGTACCTCAAGGACCGCAGCCCCTTCGACGACACCGAACAGCGCCGCGAGCTCCTGAACCGCCTCAACAAGATCGAGGGGATCGACCTGCCCGAGGCGAAGCTGGAGTTGCGCCCGTCCTTCCCGGTGCGGGTGTTCGCGGAGCACGGGGAGGAGATCTGCGGGGTACTCGATTGGTTCGTGCACACGGCGGCACTGGATCTGGCGCAACGGGACTGAGCGAAGCGACCATCACGTATGAGGGAGGCATCCGTGCACGTGCTGAGCGGACTTGAACTGACACGCGGCAGTGGCCGAGTGACGAAAACCGGCACGACACCGTCCGGCGAGACATCGGCGGCGAGCGCCGTCGAGTGGGAGCTGCACCTTCCCGGACGTCCGACGCTCAAGATCCACGACAACCACTGGCGCAACGGCGAACGGGACCTGAGGCTCCACAGGCCCTCGGTCATGCCCGAGATGCCCTCGGCGCTGTCGAATCTCCACGAACGGCTGCGTTCGGGCGTCACTACCACTCCGGGACGGCCAGAACTCCGCATCATGGTGTACCTGACGTACGTCGGCGAGCGCGACAGGCCGCGGTTCATCAGGTCTCTGACCACGTGGGACCTCACCGATCGGGTGGGACCGCTTGTACTGCGGGAGCTGACGGCGCGGGAAGGCGTCACCCTGGAACCCGCTCACGACCGTCCGAACCTGCCGCTCGTCGATCTGGAGGACCCCCAGGACAAGAAGCCTCTCCAGCACGCCTTGTTCTTCCCCATCGAGGACGGCGAGACGCCGGTACTCGGCTTCGTCCACTTCCGTGTCGTGCCCGTGCTCCGTCACGTCGGCTGGTTGAGCCCGGACGAGGGCTGAGGAGGCGTGGTGTCGGACAGGACGTGCCGAGGAACCGTCCGCGGCCTCGGCGGCCACACGATCTGCTTCACGGGTCGCGTGCTCGTCGACGGCGAGTGGACCTTCAGGTCGCGCTGTACGCGACTGGCCACGGATCGCGGCGCGGTGGCCAAGACCGACTTCTCGCGAAGGATCACCCTGGTCGTCTACGGCGATCTGGCCAGCAAGGTCGTGACGGACAGCCGTCGGGCGTACAGCAGCAAGCTCGTCGACGCCGATGCCTCACGCAACGGAGGACGGCACGTCTGCGTCGTGGACGCCGACGGTTTCTCGAAGTTGCTCAAGCGGCGGCCTGCCCCGTGTCTGGAACTGAGGAAGTCGGGCGCCGGGCGCGTGCGTCCCGTGGCGGCCGCTCCGGCCCGGAGCGGCATCCTCGGCGGTCCCCTTCGGGTGCGCAGACCGGGCCGACGCCCCTCCGTGGATCTCACGCTCGATCTGAACCGTCTCGACAAAGCGACGGCCGTGCACGAGGCGACGGTGGGTGCGCTCCTCGCGCACCTCTCCGGCCAAGGTGTCGAGGTACGCACCCATGCCCCAGGCGCTCCCGCGTTCGACGCGGGGTGGTCACGCGGGGCAGACGTGTTCATCGCCGAGGTCAAGAGCCTGACGGGAGCGCGGGAGGACCAGCAGATCCGCCTGGGCATCGGACAGGTCCTCGACTACGCGCACCAGCTCCGTACCGCCCACCCCGGCCGCCGCCTGCATCCCGTCCTGGTGCTGGAGAAGCGGCCGGTGGACCCCCGGTGGTCCCCATTGGCCCGATCCGCCGGCATACGGCTTACGTGGGCACCTGGCTTCCCGGACCTCTGAGGGTGCGGTGCTCGGGCGGGACAGCACGGCAGGCACCTACAGCGTCCGGGCCGCTCGCCCGCTTGTGTGGCTCGGTTGTTTTTCTCAGCCCGACCGAGTGAGCCCCGCTATCCCGCCGCCGTCCGCTGCTGCCGGCTCTTCACGGGCCACGCTCGACCGCCCTGGCGAACGCAACCGGACCCTCCGCCGAGAGCATCATGACGACTATTGGGGCTTTCCGGGGCCGGCACATGGTCAGCAGCTCTCGCCGAACTTCACGGCCCCGATCGTCACCGGCTGCCCGTCGAGCTGCGCCCCGGCCGTCGGGTCGGTCGAGCAGACCTGCCAGTTCGACTCCATGAGCACCATCCGGTCCTGGCCGGAGACGTCGTCGACCGTGATGCTGGTGGAGCCGTCGAGCGCCTGGCGGGCGACCTTGACCGACTTGCCCGCGAAGTCCGGCATGGTGGAGCCGGCTTCCTCGGGTTCGGCCTGGTCGCCGCTCGCGGGACAGCTCTCCTCGAGCTTGACGGTACTGAAGTCGACCTCCGTGTCCGTCTCGTGCTCGCCGGGCGCCGGGGTCTGGGCGCAGACCTTCCAGTTCCGGTCGAGGAGCTGGTTGCGGCCCCGGCCGAGCGCGTCGTGGGACGTGAGGAGGTAGAAGCCGGCGGCTTGCGCCTCGTCCTGGGCGCTCTGCAGGCCCTTGCCGGTCATGTCCGGCAGCGTCGCGGTGGATTCGGTGTCGGCCGAGGGCTCTTCGGCTGCCTCGGCGGTGCCGGTGACCGGTGCCCCGGAAGTCGGCGCGACGGTGGAGGCGGCGTCGTCCGTGCCGGTTTCGGCGGTCGGACCGCAGGCGGTCAGCGCGGCGAGCAGCAGCGTCGCGGCTGCGGAGACACGGGTGATGCGCATGGTGATCCCCAAAGCTGTTGCAGATGAGAGTCGTCCGTCGTGCGGACACGGGCGGGACCCGTTGTCCCGCCGACCGACCCCGAAGGGGTGCTCCACCGGCGGTGAGTCGTACCTGTCGACGGCACCGGCCGGCCCAGTATGCCGTTCGTGCACTCAGTTCACAACTCTGTGCTAGAAATTTGACGTGCACCCCTGCCTTTCAGTGCGCGGGGCGCTTAGGCTCTGAGCCGGTTCGGAGCCGAACACCGGGGTGGGGAGAGGGCGATGAAGAAGGACACGCTGGAGTACGAGCAGGCGCTGGACGCCGTGGTCGACGTCCTGCGGGAGCGGGCACGCGCGGGGGCGGCACCGCTGACGTACGGCGATCTCAGCAGCGAGTTGGCCCGGAGGGGCCATCACGTCCCCGCGTTCGAGGGCCCCATGCCCTATCTGCTCGAGGACGCCTCCGTCCGGGAGAGCCCGGACGGGTCGCTGCCGCTGCTCTCCGCGCTGGTGGTCCTGCGGGAGACGGGGCAGCCGTCCGGCGGCTTCTTCAAGCTGGCCCGGCGTGCGCCGTACGAGCGGCCGGGTGACGACATGCAGCTGTGGATCGAGGAGATCAACCGGCTCGCGAGTCACTTCTCCGTTCGCTGAAGGCTCGTCGACAGGGGCGGGACGGACCGCCGCAGTCCCGTACGAAGGAACAATCTGTGAGTGAGAACGGCTCCGGCGGAAGAGTCCGGCCGACCCGTCCCGGCGACCCTTCCCGCATAGGCCCGTACCGGATCGTCGGCCGTCTCGGGGCCGGAGGCATGGGGACCGTCCATGCCGGCGTCGGCTCCGACGGAACGCGCGTCGCGGTGAAGGTGGTTCATCCGGAGCAGGCCCAGGAACCGGAGTTCAGGGCCCGCTTCAGGCGTGAGGTGGAGCTGTCCTCCCGCGTCACCGGCCCGTACCTGGTCCCGCTCCTCACTGCCGACCCGGACGCGGAGACCCCGTGGCTGGCCACCGCGTACGTCCCCGGACTGACGCTGCACCAGCACCTGCTCGCCCACGGACCGCTCACCGGAGGCAGCCTGTACGCGCTCGCGGCGGCCACCGCGCAGGCGCTGGCGGCCGTCCACGCCGCGGGTGTGGTGCACCGCGACGTGAAGCCGCAGAACGTCATCCTCACGCCCGGCGGCCCGCGCGTCCTGGACTTCGGGATCGCCCACGCCGCCGACGGAACCAGCGTCACCCGCACCGGTGTCATGACCGGCACCCCCGGCTGGATCAGCCCCGAGCACTACCGCACGGGGACCACCGGCCCCGAGAGCGACGTGTTCGCCTGGGGAGCGCTCCTGGCCTACGCGGCCACCGGAAGGCTGCCCTTCGGCACCGGCGCACCGGACGTGGTCGCGTTCCGCGTGATGTCCGGGGAACCGGACCTGGACGGCGTCCCCGGACCGCTGCGCCAGATCGTGGAGAAGGCGCTGGCGAAGGAGCCGGACGCACGCCCGTCGGCCGCCGAGGCCGCCCGGATGTGCGTGGAGCTGCTGGCCTCCCAGGTCACCCAGGTGCTGCCCGCCGGCGCGGTGCCGGAGACGGCCGTGGACATGGTCACGGCCCTCTGGGACGTGCCGGCCGAGGCCGATCCGGCCTGGCACGTGCCCCCGGAGCGGCATCGGTCGAGGCGACGGCTGGTGGGCGCCGTGGTCCTCGTCGCCGCCGTCGTCGGCGGTCTGGCCGGAGGGGTGGCCGCCCTGATGCCCGGCGACACCGGCAACGGCGAGCGGGCCTCCTCCGCCGCTCCCCCGGCGTCGCCCCTCGCCTCGGCCGGTTCCGCACGGCCGTCCGCGGACACCGCGAAGGACGACACGGCGGGAGGGGAACAGCAGGCCGCCGGCGAGGACTCGGCGGCGGATGCGGAGAGCTGGGGGCAGGCGCGTGCGGCTCGGGGCGAGGGCGAGCACGACGTGGCGCGCGCGGTCCTGCACGACCAGGAAGCCACCGCCCGGGACCTGAGCCCGACCGAACTGGACCCGGGCACTGTGAGGTTCGACGAAGCGCGCGAAAAGGTCTACTTCTCGTACCGGCTGGACTCCGCGGACGAACACGGCATCGTGTTCGCGGAGACGGAGATCGCCAGGTCCATGTGCCTGACGCTGAGGGACGTCGTGCTCCGCCTCCACCCGGAGCTGCCCTACCGCACGTATGTCACGGTGAGGGAGGAGAAGGGCCGTGACCCGCAGGTGACGTGGCAGGAGGACTTCGTCGCCGACACGCAGTGCCGATCGGCCCTCGAGGACGGCACCGACGCGGCCTACGACACCGGGCAGGACTGGGAGCCGGACGACAGCGGTCTCGGGGAGGCGATGGTCCCCAGCACCGACGGCACCGAGATCCGGGTCGCGGACCGCGCCGCCACGAAGATCATCGAGCGGACCAATGCGATGCGCGGGACGCTCGGCACCGACCAGGTGCTCGGCCACGACGAGATCAAGGTGGGTTTCGACCCGGCGAGTTCGGCCATGTACGTCTGGTCGGACTACCTGATGTGGAACCAGGGGCAGATGGAGACCTGGGCGGACATGGTCGCCGGTGAGGCGTGCCGGGCCCTGGCGAACCAGCGGCAGACCTCGGGCGAGGGCTGGCCGTACACCCGTTACGCCGTGGCGGAGATCGGCGGGTCGGGCTACCTGATGATCCGCTGGGGCACGGTCACCTCGCAGGCCGGCTGTCCCGCCTGAGCCGCGCCCTCGGGGCATGCGCCGCCTACGTCTGCGTGTCCTCGTCGGCGACCGTGTCCCAGGCCGGCAGCGGCACGCCGTCGGACGCGCTGATCCGGGTCACCTCGCACCGCATCCTCCGGACGGCGGCGAAAAGGCGTCGCCGGGCCGCGGGACCGTCCTCCGGCGGGAACGAGATCCGGATCTGGTGCGGGCGTGACATGTCGTAGGTGAGCAGCCAGTCGGTGTCGACGGTGGCGAAGTGGTCCTGGCCCGAGTCACCCTGTTCCGACCGCCAGGTGCCCCGGTCCACGGTCGGGGCCAACGCCTCCTGGAGGATCGCCAGGCGGCGGTCGTGGGCGAGTGGCCCCTCCGTGAGGCGCAGGCAGCGGTGGACACGGGGCCGGAACGCGTTGAACCACGGGGCCGGCCCCGGCTCCATGTCCGCGAGCAGCCGGGAGGTGATGCGCCCCCTGGTCCATGCCTCGACGAACCCGGCGGCGCCCATGGGATGGGTCTCGTACCGGCCTTCGCTGCTCCACACCACGACGGGCCAGTTCTCGGCCGTTCCCGTGGTGAGCCAGCAGAGCCGGTCGGCGTCGACGGTGGTGCCCCAGATCAGCAGTCCGCCCGGAGCCGGACGGAGAGGGTACGGGTGGCGCTCCCGGTCCCTCTCCGCCGTGCCGGACGGCCTGCCGCCCTGCCACGCGAGGCCGTTGTGCCTGCTCGTGCCGAACGGGGTGTGGAGATTGAGGTAGTCGCAGAACTCGCCCCACCCATACGTCTCGACGAGGTGCTTGTAGTCCTCGGGCAGCCGCGTCCCGAGCGCGGCCTCCACCGTCGACCAGTTTCCGCGGGCGTCGACGGGAGCGGTCGGCGGCGGCACGAACCGTGCCGGTCCCACGTTTTCCGTCACGGCACCTCGTGGCGTACGAGCGCCCTGGCGAAGGGCTCGCCCGTGCGGCGGGCGTACGCCATCCGCTCGCGCACCTCCCGCAGCGTGCGCGGACGGTATCCGGGCCCGCCGCAGCAGCTCTTGTGGAAGCGGACGCCGGCGTGCAGCAGGACGGACAGCACCCTCCAGGCCTCGGTGTCCCGGCGTGGCGGCGCGGCGAAGGCCGACCCCACGTGGATGAGCGGTTCCGCGCAGCGGGGGCAGGTGCGGTGCGGCCTGTCCCCGTCGTAGGGCTGCTTGTACGAGGCCCGACAGGGCAGGCAGACGTAGGAGGTCTTCGCGTGGGCCATGCGGCAAGGGTAGGCGGCACCTGTGCGGGGCTCGACGCATTTTTAGAAGCAGGGGCGCTCCCTGGAGGTCTTCGGGGATCCTCACGGACGGTGGCCGTCGCACCGTGGCCGTGCGGAACGGGGACGACGTGCCGCACACTCTCCGGGTGATCGTGTTGCAACCCGTCCTCCACGGGGACGGCCGGGCCTCCTTCGGCCACGACCCGTCCCCGCTCGTCGAACGCCACGGCGACGCCGTCCGCCTGACCGCGGACGCCGCCCGGGACGACAGCCCCGTGATCGAGCTCGCCGCCGGCGAACTGCGGCGTCTGCTCACGGGAGCGGAGCGCGACCTGACCGAGTTCCTGGCCCTGGCGGCCGCGTGGGCCGCCCGGCGACTGCCGGGCCACGCGGCCCCGATGACATCAGCCCTCGCCCGCGCCCTGGTCCTCCACGACCCGGGCCCGCCCTGCGCGTAGGCCGTTGCCCCGCCGTCATGTGCGCGGAGGCGCGGCATCGGCCGGCGGCTCCACGCCGGTCACGCCCTGATGGGCAAGGCCCTCCAACTCCTCACCGACACGCACCCACGCCACGGTGTCTACGGGGGCGCGGTCCGACTGCCTGCGCGGCAGGGAGTCAGGTGGGTCGTCCGGCCTCCGCCCAGACCGTTTTCGTGTACGCGTCCCGCGCCTCGCAGCCCCGTCGTTCGGCGTACGCCGCCACGAGCCGCAGTCCACGCCCCGACGGGGCGTCGGGGGCCGCCGGTCCGGCCGCCGCGGGAACCGGTCGGTCACTCCGCGGCCAGTTCTTCCGTCCTGGCCAGCACTCCTTCCGCGAGCGCGCGGAACTCCCGGTAGCAGGTCTGCACGTACTTCTGGGTGCTGCCGAGCGCGCCGTCGGCCGCCTTCAGGTCGAACATGGGCTTCCGCGCGTCGTGGGCGAGCGGCATGAGGCTGCGGTAGTTGCGCAACGTGGCGATCCTGTGCCGGTCGTCACTCCGTTCCTTGGGATCCTCCCCCAGCACAGCGGCCGAGTAGACCCAGGGAATGCGTTCCAGCCAGCGCTCGTACGCCTTGACCGGCCGGTCGAGGCGCATCTCGGGCTGCATGATCACGTATCCGAGCGGGCGCATCCCGGCACGCGGCGCGGAGAAACCCTCCGGCACCTGGGGCAGGACGAGTTGCTGCCAGTTCCTGCGCCAGTCGCGCAGCGTGGGGCCGAGGTTGCTGAGCCCTTTCAGGGAGAAGAGGTCCGCGGCGAGCGGCATGAGCACGGTGTCCGCCGCGATGAGCGCGGACCGGTTGATCGCCCCGAGGTTCGGGCCCACGTCGATCAGCACGATGTCCGCGTGGACGGCTTCGGCGGCCTGCTCCATGACGCGGTGGAACGCGGTGGTCGTACGGATCGCCGCGATGTCCCCGGCGAAGGTCTTGAACCACTCGTTGGACAGCTTGTCCTCGAAGCGGCTCAGGTCCAGGCTGCCCGCCAGCAGCCACAGTCCGTCCTGCAGTTCGGCCGGCTCGACGCGGGCGACGTCTCCGGTGCCCTCCAGGATCGGCCGCACCGCGTCGGCGATGGTCTGCCCGCTGCGTACGCGGCCGGTCCCGGGCAGGGCGGACGGAGCGGCGCCCTGAGCGATGAGTTCGGACGGGTTCTCCCAGATCTCTTCGATCTCGGTCTCGTCCAGGCACATCGAGGTGAGGTTCGCCTGCGGGTCGAGGTCGACGGCCAGCACGGTGAGACCGAGCCTTCGGAACATGTGCGCCAGGTGATAGGTCAGAGTCGTCTTCCCCACTCCGCCCTTGTTGTTGAACAGCGCGATCGACGTCCGGCTCATGAGTCCCTCCGGAGGGTGACGGCCCACGAGGAGTCGTCGACCTGGAACTCGGCGGGGGGATTTCCGTTGCGTCCGAGCGCCGCCTGGATGCGGCCGATGCCGCGCCCGAACCTGTTCACGTAGCCGAGCCCTTTCATCGCGGCCGCGAGGGAGGGGTTGCGGTAGTCGGTCACGCGGTCGAAGTTGTCGTCCCTGACCTGACCGTACGGCCCTCCGGGATTGGTCACCTCGATCCGGTCGTCGAACCAGGCGATGCGCACGGGCGCGTACGAGGTCTCGTAGTTGCGGTGCATCAGGGCGTTCATCGTCACTTCCCGCAGCGCCTCCAGCGGATAGTCGGGCTGCGGGGTCTCGCGGAAGCCCTCCTCCACCAGACGCGTACGGATGTTGCTGCGCAGCAGGGGCTCGAGCCGGGACGCGACCCCCACGAGGTTCTGGCGCAGTTCCTGGTCGTCGGCGACGGGAGCGTCGAGGTCCACCCCCTGGTACCGGACGAACTGCACGTACGCACCGGGAAGGTGGCTGCTCGGGTCGAGCCCGACGATGAGCGTCCCGAGGATGGTCGGCCGTCCGTCCGGGGTGGCGAGGTGCAGGGAGGAGAGCTGCTGGTGCACCGGCCGCCCGTTCTCCTCGATGACCTCGGGACCGACCATCGAGGGCAGGTAGGCCGTCCGGAACAGTTCGAGGTCCAGGTCGTCGAGGCTCGCACGCGGCACCGGCCTGGTGTCGAAGGGACCGTCCCCGGCCCGTCGGCGCTCCGTGAGGACCCGCTCGTCCTCACGGGTGGCCTTGCGGGTGGTCGGGCCGGGCCGGACCCATACGACGCCGTCGAAGCGCACGGGCAGCGCGGCCGATGCCTCCACGTGGATGTGGACCACGGGTTTGCCCCGGTAGACCGCGGCCTGCACGGTGAAGGACGGCCGGTCCAGGATCCTGCCGTCGTCCCGGAGGTCGGTCAGGGCCAGGAGGGCACGATCGCTGACGTCCACGTCGTCGACCGGGGTCCCGTCGTCCGCGACGCCGATGAGGATGTCGCCGCCGCCCTTGCCGGCGAGATCATTGGCCATCGCGCAGACCGCATTGCCGATGGCGTCACCGCGCCTGCCCTCCCTCTTCGCGGTCCGCTTGAACTCCAGGGTCGCGCTCTCACGGGTTCCGAGGACGTCGGCCAGGTCTGCGTCGTGTGCGTTCACACCGGGTATTCTGCCGTTTCTCTCGCACGTGGGAACGCTGGGTCGACTCCCTCCAGACGCGGGCCACCTGCTCGGCTGTCACGCCCGGATGGAGCTCGGCCGGCATCCGGAGACCCGCATACCGCACCTCGGCGTCCGATCACCAGTACTGAGCCTTCACCGCCTCCAGCTCCGCCGCAACCGCGTTGAGTTCGGCCGACAGCTCGGCAGCACTCGTCCTGAGTGCCTGTGCCTGCTCCGGGGAGCGGTTGGCGGGAATCTCCGAACCCGGAGCGGTGAGGGCCAGCCATGTGCGGGCGAGGCGCATCACTCGGTTCGTCCGCTTGGTCCTCTTGAACGCGCGACCGAGGTCGGACATCTTCCTCTGCACGCGGTCGTACAGCGCGCGGACCTGTCGTATCTCCCCGGCGGTCGCGTGCCGGGCAGTGGTTCGCTCCTGCTTGGTCTTGTGCTGCTGAACGCCTCTGAGCGACGCGCCCACGTCCCTCCACTGTTGTGCGGTGAGGATACGCGTCGGTGCGGTGACGGGCCGTCGGCGTGGCACCGCACGTGGTGACGTCCCATACAGCGCGATGCCCCGTTCCCTCTCCTGCTTCACCCAGGCGTGCAGGGGCGGCGAATCGGTCGACAGGCCCTGGGCACCCCCGACTCCGAGTCGGTGGAGCACCGCGGGCAGACAGGCCAGGAGGCCGCCCTTGTCGCCGGTCAGCAGCGCCGACAGGACAGCCTTGGAGTCCCAAAGGGGGCTGTCGACCTCGACGAGGAAGTCGACCATCTCGCGCTCCGACATGCCCTTGAGCGGGTTGCCGAGTTGCGCGCGAAGGTCTGACCAGCGCAGCGTGCGCCCTTCCGCTGCGGCGTCCGTGAGGATCTCGCGGACACGGACGACGGCCTGGTCCCGGGTGAGGGCCACCGCGTCTTCCTTCGCCCGCTGCTGCCGGACCATCGCCGAAGGCACTGCACGCGGGGGCGCGACGGGTGACGGGCGATCCGGCTGACGCGTCCCGGGGACTGGGGCCGGTGTCTTCTCGGGCGGCTCGGGAAGTACCCCGGCGAGGCCCGTGCGGGCCGCCTCGTGAGCGTCGAGGCGTACGAAGCGGTCCAGGCGGACGGCCCACCCGTCGACGCCTTCACGAACCAGCATGCTCGCGCGGTCGACGGCGCGGTAGACGTGCGCCGCGGACGGCGGTGCGGTGTCGTCGGGCAGGGACAGCACCGCTCGCACGAGGGGGCCACCGGCCGGTCTGACGTCCGCCATGGCCAGGCGCCGCCCCTTGGAGGCGAACGGCGACCCGTCGGGGACGGCGTCTCCCTCGTCCAGTGCGAAGACGAGGGGGCCGGCGAGGGGGAACGTGAACGGCTCCGTGCGCCTGCCGAGTGGCAGCACACCCTCGGCGGAGGGGGTCAGCAGGCCGGCCTGCTCGATCCGGCAGTCCTCCAGGGGGTCCCAGCGGACGGAAGGTCCGTCATGCGTCCGGGTGCCGATGTACACGCGGCGCTCACCGCCCCGGGTTTCCAGGCGGAAGCGCAGGGTGTAGCCGTTACGGGCGAGGATTTCCTCGGTGAGCGGCCCGTCCGTGCCGAAGAACCAGTCGACCTCGTCGACATCGCCGCCGAGGTCGAGGTTCGCCGTGCGCCAGCTCCGGTAGTCGAGGGACGAGAGCTGGAAGCGGAGCCGGCGGCGGGCGGCGGG
The DNA here is from genome assembly GCF_042732315.1 of Streptomyces sp. NPDC059787. Classification (NCBI taxonomy): domain Bacteria; kingdom Bacillati; phylum Actinomycetota; class Actinomycetes; order Kitasatosporales; family Streptomycetaceae; genus Streptomyces; species Streptomyces sp. NPDC059787. The sequence goes on along the minus strand of NZ_JBHWHX010000009.1, from coordinate 25,897 downwards.
CAGGTACAGGTCCACCGCGCCACCAGGGCCCGAGCCGAGGTCACGGGTCCGGACTTCGCCCCGCTGTCCGTACTTGTCCAGCAGGCTGCGCAGGCCCCGCTTGATGAACAGGTGGTCGGCGCTGGACTCGCCGGTCGCGGCACGTCCACAGGTGGGCCCACCGGCCACGTGGGCGAAGTGACACACCTTGTCGTGGTAAAGGCGGTCCATCAGCTTGCCGCCGCATCCGCCGAGCTCGTAACCGCACCAGTAGGTGTACTTGGGGTGGCGCCTGCGCCAGGCCTCCAGCTCCGAGGCTCCCATGGGGAGGATCACCGGGTGGTCGGACTTGCTGTTGCCGATCACGGCTGTCTGCACAAGACGGTGGTCGAGCATGGAACCTCGCAGGGGATGCCCGGGAAGTCTTCACCCAGCCGGGCACGGGCGACACGAACAGGATCAGTATCTGTCCCATGCACTCAGTTCACAAGCGTCGATCACGATGACGGACCTGCCACTGCCCGATCCCCCTCTGCGGCAGCGCGGCGGAGATGCTGCGACACGGGCGCCGACGGGAGAGCCACTTCAGCCCAGACGGTCTTCGTGTACGCGTCCCGCACCTCGCAGCCCCATTGTTCGGCGTACGCCGCCACGAGTAGCAGTCCACGCCCCGTCAGGGCGTCGGGGATCGCCGGTTCGGCCGCCGGGCCGTAGGGGCGGCGCTCCGGGCGGGTGTCGGTCACCTCGACGCGGACGACGCCGTGCTCGGACAGGTGGAGCAGCGTCAGGCGGAAGTCCCGGCCGGGGGTACGGCCGTGGGTGACGGCGTTGGCCGCCAGCTCGGCCGTGACGAGGGCGACGGCCTGTGACGTCTCGGAGTCGTACGGGATTCCCCAGGCCGCGAGCTGCTGTCCGGCGAGACGGCGGGCGAGACGGGCTCCGCGTGCGGTGCTGCTGAGGCGGATGGTGAGGTGGGGGGCACTGGTGGGCGGTTCCACCCTGATGTTGGTCGACTTCACGGAGTCACCGTCCCGTCACGCAGACAACGTGGCGAGGTCGGGCCTCCGTACCCGGTCATGCGGTACGGCCGCTGTACGGGTTCGTACGGCAGGTGTACGAGTCCGTGCGCGTGGCCGGAACGCCGGGTCGGTCGTTGTCGCTCACGACGGAACGCTGCGCGGGACGAGGGGGCGGGATGGGCAGGACGACCCAGCGGGAATGCGGGACCACCGGCCGGCGCGGACCGGACAAGGAACGGCCGGCGGCCTGGAGCGCCTACGGCAAGCTGGTCCGCCTCTTCCGTGAACGGGCCGGCCTCACCCAGCAGGCCCTCGCCGAGGCGATCGACTACTCGCTGGAGCAGGTCGCCTCGGTCGAACAGGGGCGGAGACCGGCGAAGGCGGCCTTCACGGAGGCCGCGGAGCGGGTGCTGGACGCGGGCGGGGCGCTGCGGGTGCTCCAGGGAGACGTGGACCGGGCAAAACTCCCCTTGTTCTTCCAGGACTTCGCCTCGCTGGAGGCCGAGGCGGTCAGCCGCTTCTCGTACGACCCGATGCTGGTGCCCGGGCTGTTGCAGACAGAGGCGTACGCCCGCGCTCTTCTCGAAGCGCACTTCCCGCCGCTCGAAGAGGAGGCCATCGAGCAGCACCTCACCGCCCGGCTCGCCCGGCAGTCCCTGCTGACGCGCAAGAACCCATGTGTCGTGTTCTCGTTCGTCCTTGAGGAGGGCACCCTCTACCGGGCGGTGGGCGGCAGAGCAGTCTTGGAGGAACAACTCGCACACCTACGGGACTGCACCCGCATGCGGAACGTGGAGATCCAGGTGATGCCGACACAGCGGGCCGCGCACAGCGGGGTCAATGGCCAATTCGTCCTGCTGGAAACCGTCGAACGGCGGCAGTTCGTCTCCATCGAGGCCCAGGGGGTCGTGAACATCCGCTCGGACCGGGACGAGGTCAGCGAGTTCTGTCTCCAGTATGGAATGCTGCGCTCACAGGCCCTCAACACCGAGGAGTCTGCCAGGTTCATCGAGCACTTGGCAGGGGAGCTATGAGCATCGACCAGCACGTTGAGCAGCCCGGCGACCTCGCGTGGTTCAAGAGCAGCCACAGTGGAACCAACGGCGGCGACTGCGTCGAGGTGGCCGCCGACGCGGGTGCCGTGTACGTACGGGACTCGAAGACCGCGGCCGACGGTCCCGTGCTGCGGGTCGGCCGGGACGAGTGGGCCGCGTTCGTGGCGCTCGCGGCCGTGTAGTCACGCGGTGCTGTCCTTCGACGGAAGGGCAGCACCCGTTGGTTTCCACCCGTCGCGGGAACCGGTCGGTCACTCCTCGGCCAGTTCTTCCGCTTTGGCCAGCGCTCCTTCCGCGAGCGCGCGGAACTCCCGGTTGCTGCGGATCGCGGATCCGTCCGGGTCGCGGACAGGGCTGGGGTGAAAGAGCGTTTTGTCCCGCCGGGGGTGTTTGGTAAGGCGGCGGATCGCGGTCGCTCCCGAGCGCGGTTCATGGAGTTCAATGCGGTTATGGGAATTGCTCTGTGGGGTCGGCTCTCGGTCGAAGTGCAGGCGGAGGTGGACAGCCTTGTTTCGGCTGGGCGGAATGTGCAGGCCATCGCCGTGATGCGTGAACGTGCTGGTCGACCGACCCCGGATCTGCATGAGTGTGTTGACCTGGTGGATCAGCGATTCAGGGTGTTGCGGCAGGGGCCGGCGAGCTCGTGATGGTACCGAGCCCAGTGGTCATGCGTCGCGCCGGTTCGGGGTCGATTCGCGGGTGAGTCGTCGGCTCATGAGGTCGACCATGGCCGCCTGGATCATGGCTTCGGAGCGGTGGGGGTGGGTTTCGTAGTCGCGGGCGAGGCGGCGGTGGCGCATGAGCCGGCCGAAGGTCCGCTCGACGACCCGGCGCCGCGGAATCACCTTGAAGCCCTTCAGGCCGCATCCGACTCGCCCTCGTGTCGTACCTATGGACCGTCATACCTGGTGGGACGGGGCGGTGCGGCTCCCTCCGGGTCGGCGGTCCGGTCATTCCGAGCAGCCTCATGCTGTGGCGAGCATGACTCGCGAGACGCACTCTGCGCCGAAGCGGCGTGGCGGACCCCCCTTCGCGTGCCGGCCACCCAGGACAGGAGGAAGCCCATGCCGAGATTTCGGATGACGTTGAGCCACAGGGGCGCCGGCTCCGCGGTGTCGGACACCGCCTCCCACATGAGCATCGGTACTACCGCGATGGAGATGCCCGAAGCCAGCGCGATCCGCCTGGCTGCCGTCAGCCGCCTCCGTCCCTGGGGCGTGCTGGGCGAGATGGCGCGGCCGCACAGCCAGCCCGCGGCCACCGCCGCGACGAAAGACGGAACGACGATGGACAGGTACGGCCGCTCACCGGCCTCCGATATCAGCGAGGCGAGAATCATGGCGGTGGACAGAAGGCCGAAGCATCCCCACCCGCCACAGGCCGCGCTTGCCTCCGTCGGCTCGGCCGATGCGGTCGTCGAAGCCTTCGGGGAGGGGGATCGCGTACTGTCCGACGTCGATCGCGTCGGGATGTGTCGCGCCGATTCTGTGGAGCGTCCCGGCCTGCGCACGGCCAGTGGGGGCTTCCGCCCGGTCCAGTAGGTCCGGGTGTGCCGACGTACGTACGTCGTTCCCCCGTTGGGCAGGCGGCGCTTGTGGCCGCGCACCGACACGGGGGTCCTGCGTTTTCTCGCCACTCGGTTCTCCCCGGGCCGGGCCATGGTCACGACTCCCGGTGGAGCCGTTCCTCCCGAGAGGTACTTTATATTGCAACGACTTTGGAGGTATGCGCAGGTCATGCCCTGTCCAGCACGGCCGTGAGGCCGTCCGAGCCGCAGGGGCCAGAGGTTGAGGAGCGTTGTCCACCGAGGCCGACTCCGGGCTCGGGGTGTCACCCGTAGGTAACGCCGGTGGACGAGTACGACCGCGAGTTACCCGGCCGGACCCGCGCTCCACCACAGGGCTCGGCGTCCTCGGAAGGTGTCGGCGGAGGGCAGGCTCCACGCCTTGCGCACTGTGATGTCGGAGTGATCGCTCATCCGCTGACGGCTCATCGGGATGTGTCACCTCTGGGACTCCGGGGGCCTACGCCGCCCGAAGACCCGCACTCTACCGGCCCCGGATCCCGGCCTCTCTGTAGTCACGTCCGCTGGTGACTGGAGCGTTTGTCCAGTCCGAAGGGCACTGAAGGCGCGGTGAGCGGGCTGACCGGTTGGAGATTCGCTCCAGTCCCTCTGTCCGGCATGACGCAATCGGGCAACGAGCGGTGTCTCGCCGAGGCCTCGTCTTACCCGAGTGCGTGCCGGCCGCCTGAGCACCTACCCTTCGCCAGGGCGGTTGAGCCGGAACAAGGGGATCGACGATGAGCATGTACTTCAAGCTGGGTGACGAGACGCTGTGGAACCCGTCGAACGGCGCCGGCCGCCTCTTCATGCGGCAGGTGGAGGTCTTCGAGGCGGAGCTCGGACTGCCTTCGGGAATCGGCCAGGGGAAGTACTGGGGTGACCCGGACACACTCGACGTCGAGCCGGTCGCGTACGCGGAGTTCGTGCGCGGCCTCGTCTCCTGGCACTGCGGGACGAGCCACTCCGTGATCCTCACGCTCTCCGAGGGGTTCGTGGCGACAGCGGTCGCGCTCGCGCGGCGGGCGGGGATCGATGTGGAGACGCCCGCGCCGGAGGACGGTCATGCGTGGGGTGGCGTCCGACGCGACGTGCAGGTTCCCGGCAATGCCCAGGTCTCGTCGGCCGCCGTCGTCGACGCCCTGGACACGAGGGCGCGGGAGGTGGACCGCTGGATGGCCCGCTGAGCCGGTTCGCCTGAAACCGTCGCTCGCCGCTCCTTGTTCGTCGCCCGTGGCCGTACGGGATTCCGTACGGCTGTTGTACGGGACCGGGGCCGTGCCTCCGTCGTTGCGACGCGCGTTGAACAAGGTCCCGGCGGCGGGTTGAGCGTCGCTGCGGTGCGGGAGACGCGAGGTGCAGTGCGGGACGGAAGGGCGTGAGGCGTGAGTACGGTGCGGGAGACGCGGGGCGGTCGGGCGGCGAAGGCGAAGGAGGAGGGCGGGGCTGATCTGCCGGGGGCGTGGGCGGCGTACGGGAGGCTGCTCCAGCATCTGCGCAAACGGGCCGGGCTGAACCAGCAGCAGCTCGGGGAGGCCATCGACTACTCGCTGGAGCAGGTCGCCTCGGTCGAGCAGGGGCGGCGGCCGGCGAAGGCGGCGTTCACGCGGGCGGCGGACCGGGTGCTGGAGGCGGGTGGGGTTCTGGAGGTGCTCCAGGACGAGGTGGACCGGGCGAAACTGCCAAGGTTCTTCAGGAACTTCGCGCTGATCGAGGCGGAGGTAGTGAGCAGGTTCGAACATGAACCACTGCTGGTGCCGGGGTTGTTGCAGACGGAAAAGTATGCGCGAGCCTTGTTCGCTGGGCACTGCCCGCCGCTGAACGAGGAGATCATCGACCAGCACACGGAGGCGCGGCTCAGTCGGCAGAAGCTCCTGACGCGGGTGCCGCTCGCGGAGCTGTCCTTCATCATCGGTGAGGAGGCGCTGCGGAATCCGGTGGGTGATACGGAAGTCATGCGCGGGCAGTGGCAACACCTGCTAGATGTCGGCGCGTTGCGCAACGTCGAGATCCAGGTCATGCCAGCCATTCCTGGGTTCCACTCCGGCCTGAACGGGTCGTTCGTGGTGCTGGAGACCAGTGGTCACCAGCACCTTGGATACATCGAGTCCCAGGAAGTCGGGTGTGTTGTCCATGACCCAGCAGAGGTCAGCGCCTTCGGGTTGCGGTATGGCAAGCTGCGATCGCAGGCTCTGAACGGCGTCGAGTCTGCACGGCTGATCGAACGGCTGGTGGAGGAGACATGAGGGTGGAACAGGTATCCGAGAACGTGGACGGGCTGCGCTGGTTCAAGAGCAGCTACAGCGGCTCGGGGGGCGGCAACTGCGTGGAGGTGGCCGCCGGTCTCGACGCCGTGTACGTGCGGGACTCCAAGGCCGCGGGCGACGGGCCGATGCTGCGGGTCGGCCGGGACGAGTGGGCGGCGTTCGTCGCGCTCACGGCGGGATAGCGCCGACCAGCACCTCCGAGCGGAACAACGGGCTGGTTCGCGTCTCTTGAGGTGACGCGAACCAGCCCGTTGTCATGCCGCCGGCTCAGAAGAGGGCGCCCTCGGCGCCCTCACCGAAATCCGACCCACCTCGCGCAGCCAGCTGTTCCTTGCGCTTCCGAACGGCCTCGGAGGAGGGCGGAGGCAGGTCAGGGTGCTTCTCCCTGGCCTTCTTCTCCGTCACTCCCTTGTGTAGATCGAGGTGAACCTCGTCGGCGTACGCCTGGTGGTTCAACTGACGCAGGCGATCGATAATCTCGGTTCGGGCGAGCAAGCCGATGGTGTATCGGGTGCCCTGATCAGTCTCGTGAAAGTCGTGGTCGAGTGGGAACGTTTCGTGGGCCGGGTCTGCGGGTGAAGTCTTCCCGGATTCGTCCAAGAGGTCGTGCCAGCCGTATGCCTCGACGGTGGCTCTGTCAATCTTTTCGTGAATACGGCGGAGTTCAATAATGTCGGCGTCTTGACAATCGGGGTCGTGGAAGAGGTTGTATGTGTCAGTGAGACCCGCCTGACGAGCAATCATCAAGTCACGCCGGAACGTATCAAGTCGGTGCCCAATGGTACGGAGTTCGTGAGTGTGCGGAGGACGAATGAGCGTCTCGAAGACGTCCGTGGCGGTGTAGCGAATCCGCGTCTCAAGCGTCGAAGCACGATCTAGGGTCCACCAATTGTGCACGGCACTGCTGAGCACAGCCAACATCGCAAGATTATCGGAGGCAAAGACTACGGTGGCTTCACTGAAGACCGAACCAGCAGGCACGAGGGCTGGCAGCAGGGTGTGCGTATGCCGAGTGATCACCATGCACCGCTCCAGAAGAGCAAGCGCTGCTGTCAGGGCGGGCCGCTTCTCCGCATACTGCCAGTAGCGCTCAGGGAGGGGTTTACGTAGAACGTAAGACCCATCAGTCTTACGCCGCTGGCGTTCAGGCTTCACCTCCGTCTCGATCTTGGCGAAGGCCCTGGGGAACTCGCGCGCTCGCTCTTCTGGCCAGTCACGGAAGTTAACTACCCAGCGACTTGCCCTGTGTTCGGGATGGCTGTTCACATCCAACCCATTCACGTATGGGAACAACACCTCCGAGTAGCGATCATCCTCGGCGGTCCATTCCTGGGCCTCTTCCTCGGTAAGAGTGAACCCTAGGCCGAGGACGATCGATCCCTGGAAAGAGATTCCCTTGTTTCGCTCGAGTGGCATCGCCCACGAGGCCTCTCGTGTCGCTGGATTCAACGACGTTGAGATGCCGTTCGGCACGTTCTGCTGCCCCAGGACGTAGGCCGCGCGCTTCTCCGGGGGAACTTTGGTGGTCCAGACCGCACAATATTCCAACGCGGCCGAACTGGAGGGCCATGGCGCGCTCTTAACAGCTCTACGAATGCAGACGCCCGCTGACACCAGTTGATCCAGGCCGACCTCCCGAGAGGACCCTTGCGCCAAGGTATTCGTCGCAATAAGCCCTGTCTGGCCATGACCGTGCAGCAACTGATGCCCTCTGAGCTCGAAATACGCAACGATATCAGCGCTGCCCCGCATCCCCTCTGCCAAGTGGCCTACCAGGTACTCTCGGTACGCCTCACCCATTGCCCCCGTGAGCTTCTGTCCACCGAGGAAGGGCGGGTTGCCTACGATCGCGTCGAACCCGCCCTTCCGTGAAAAAACTTCCGGAAATACCAGCGGCCAGTGCACCGGATGTCTCTCCAGTGCTCCCCCCGGCAGCTCCGCCGCCAGCCACTCCTCCGCCGTCGCCCGCGCGTCGCGCACCACGTCCGAATCGTCCTCGATGCCGTCCGCCATGATCTGCTGGACGATCCACGCAGCCCGCGGGAAGAGGTCCCTGACGCGCTCACCGCCGTCCTCCTCGTACCATGGCACCCGTCCCGAAGCGCAAGTGGCCAGCGCCGCCCCCGCGATTAGGTCGCCTACCAACCGTAGCCGCCGCGAATGCCTGTTGACCTCCTCCAGCCGCTCCCGCTTCTTCTGGAGCGCCGGCAGGTCGACGCCCTTGATGGCTGTGATCGCCAGGCGTTCGCGCGTCAGCTGGTCGACCAGTTCCCGTGCCTGCTCGGCCAGGACATCGGTCTGCCCCTGCGGCTTCATGTGGACGGACTGAAGCTGTTCCATGGTATGCACGCCCAGCAGCGAGTCGCCGCACACCAGCCGGTCGTCCAGGAACGTGAAGGGCCGCTCCGGGTCCATCGACACCAGCCACAGCGACAGCTTGGCCATCTCCACGGCCATCGGGTTGATGTCCACGCCGTACAGGCAGTGCTCGATGATCTGGCGGCGGGCCTCGACCACCACCGGGTCCTGTTCGGCGTCGGCCGCCGTCACGGCGTCCACGGCGCGGCCGGCGCGGTACGCCATCGCGTCCAGGTCGCCCTTGTTCTCCTTGGCCTCGATGAGCCGGTCGGCCAGGTAACGGCACGCCGCCACCAAGAACGCCGCCGAGCCCATCGCGATGTCCGCGACCTTCAGGTCGAGGATCTGCTTAGGGGACTTCAGGCGCCACTCTCTCGTGTCCGCCGTCTGGAGCGGGCCCGGCTCGTACACCAGGGGCTCCAGCGCGTGCAGGACGACTTCCTCGGCAAGGAACCGGGGCGTGTAGTGCGTGCCCGTGTTCTTCCGCAGCGAGGACTCGGTGACGTACAGCGCCCCGTTTGGGATGACCGTCGGCAGGCCGCGCAGGTCGTCGCGGAGGATGCCGACGAACGGGAGCAGCCGCTCCGTCAGCGCCGCGTCCTTCGTCACCGCGTTCAGGCGGCGACGGGCCTCCGCCGACTCCTCCGTGCCCAGCGGGGCGAGCTTCTTCTCCAACTGACCGGCCGTCGCCGGGGGCTTGGGGTCCTTCCACTTCTCATGGACGGACTTCGCCAGCGTCTTCGGCGAGCCGCCCGCCTTCGCCGCCAGGGACTCCAGCTCCCGCAGCGGGACCTCGTGTTCCAGGCCCTCCGGGCCGATCAGGCCCACCATGTGCTCGGTCGCCCGGCGCCCGTCGAAGGACAGCAGGCCCTCGTACACGTAGCCGATCTGCTCGACGTCCAGCGCGCGGAAGCTGAGGGTGCGGACCTCGCGGTCCTTGCCCTTGCCGACGCGGACCTCCTGCACGGCCTGGAGCATGTGCAGGACCGTGCGGTCGTCGATGGGGAGGAGCGGGGTGGTGCGCTCCAGCCACGGGTACTTGTCGGGGTCGAAGATCGAGCCGTCGTACGCGGGCAGGCGGAAGCCGGAGCCCGGGTGGTCCACTCCCCCGTGCACGGCGTGGAAGAGGGCGATCAGGCGGTGCCAGGCCGACGTCGTGTGCTCGAGGGACGTCTCGCCCTCCTCGTCCGCCCGCGCCTTCAGCTCGTCGCGCAGGAAGCGGGCGGAGTACGAGCGCGCGTACACCTCGTTGTCGGCCGGGAGCAGGCCGCGCTCCTCGGCGAAGAGGAGGAAGACGACGCGCATCATCACCGCGACCGCGCCGCGATAGATCTCACCCGCCGGCACTCCCGACGCGTGCAGCCCTGCCGCACCGTTCTCGACGGCACGCACGTCCGCCCGCCCGATCGCATCGACGAGGAGCTCCACCGCCTGCCGGACCTGGACGCCCAGCGCCTCGGTGACGTCCTCGCCCGCCGCCAGGCTGGCCTTGAGCAGCCCGACCAGCGTCTCGGGCTCGTCGTACTCGAAGAAGCGGCGGCGGCTCAGCAGGGACCCGAACGCGCGCACCACGTTGCGCTCCGCCGCCTCGTTCCAGCCGATGGAGTCGAAGACGGCGGTCGTCGTCACTCCGCCCAGCGGGGCCCAGACCAGGCACCACCAGCGGCCGTCGGTGACCAGGCCCAGCGGGACGCCGTGGTGGCGCAGCAGGCGGGCCAGGCGGTCGGCCGGGGCCGCCGCCCAGTCGCCGCCACCGCCCGCCCGCGCGGTGGGCGCGGTACCGGCCGGGACGGTGACGCCCAGCAGCCGTACGCGCTTGGCGGCGGAGTCCACGTCCGGCTCGGCGGCGAGGTCGGCGCCCGGTTCCACCAGCGCGAAGTCCGGGCGGACCTCGGTGTTGTGCTCGGCCACCCGCAGGGTGAGGCGGTCCAGGCCGTGGTGTTCGGACTCGCCCTCGCGGAAGGTCAGGGCGTCGTCCCAGCCCAGCAGGCGGCGCAGGACGTACGCCACCCACGCGTCGCGCCCGGCGACGGTGTCGGTCTGCCAGTCGGCGTGGTGGGCGCGCAGGCGGGCGCGTTCGTCCTTCTCCAGGGCGTCGAGCTGGGGCCAGGCGCGCAGCAGGACGGGCATGGTAAGGAAGGGTCCTGAGACCTCGGTGAGGTCCAGCCACTCCTGGTGCTGCCGACGGCCGTCGGCGGCCTGGGCCTTGGCGGCGGCGACTCCACGGCTCACGGGGCGGCGGGGGCTCATCGGCGGGCTTCCTTTGCGGGGACGACGAAGACGACGGCGGCGGGGAAGAGGTGCGAGCGGGGCTCGCGGTAGCGGGCGGCGATGGCGGCCAGCTCGCGCTCGCGCTCGGCGGGGAGGCCTTCGAGGCGGTACTGCCAGCGCTGGCGGTCCTCCTCGAACTGGCGGCGCTCGTGGCCGGTCAGCTCGTGGGTGGAGAGGAGGGCGAGCTGTTCGCCCTCGCCGTCGCCCTCCTCCTTGAGCTTCGTGCGCAGGGTGTTCTCGAAGCGGTCGAGGGTGGCCGTGATGCGGCGCTCCTCCTCGGTCCGGCGGTCGGCGAGGCGGCTCTCCAGCTGGCGGCCGAGTTCGGCGGCGCGGGCCTCCAGGGAACGGTAGAGCGGGTCGCGGAGCCTCGGCCAGGCCTCCGTGAGTTCCCTGCGCAGGTGCGGGGCGGCCTCCGTGCCCCGGGTGAGGGCCTGGGACAGGACCCGGCCCTGCTCCCCCACCGACTCCCAGCGGCGGAAGCGTCCGGTGTCGCCGAACCATCCGCCCGCGTAGAGGACTTCCTCGTGCAGGCGGGTGCCGTCCGTGCCGACGAGGACGTAGCGCGCGTACGCGGAGACGAGGGTCGTGGTAACGGCGGGGTCGTCGGTGACGACGGCGGTGACGCGGCTCAGGCCGACCGAGTCGGCGTTCCAGACGGCCGCCGTGAGCAGGCGCGTGGAGAGGGCGACGAGCGGGTGCTTGAGGTGGGCGAGGACCACGTCGTCCCTGCCCTGCGCGGCGACCTGCGGGGAGAAGGTGAGCGGGCGCTGCTCGCCCTCGCGGAGCTTGTGCGCGAGACCCCGGGTCGCCCGCTCCCAACTGCCGGACAGTGGCTGCACGTCGAAGAGGTCGCCCGGTTCGAAGTCCTCGGCGCGGACGGTGGACGGCAGGAGCGGCGGCTGGTGGTCGAGGGCCAGGGCGGTGTCGACGACGCGCTTGACGTTGACCGGGGTGAGGCCCAGTGTGCTCACCGTCTCCTCGTACTGGTCGGCGAGCCGCTTCGTCTGGGCCGTGACGTTCTGCTCGGGGGCGACGTCGCCGCCCGTGCGGCGGCCCTTGATGGGCTTGGGCTTGGCGTTCTCGATGTCGACGGGGGCGGTGTCGCCGGTCATGCGGCGCTGTACGGCGTCGGCGAGGACGGCGTTGACGGAGCCGAGGTCGTGCTCCATGCGGGCGACCTTCTTGGCGACGCGGGAGAGGAACTCCAGGTCGGCCTCGTAGGAGCCGGCCTGGGCCTGCTGCCAGCCGGAGCCGATGAAGTGGGAGATCTCCGGGTCCTTCTTCTGGCCCCAGCGGTCGATGCGGCCGATGCGCTGTTCGAGCTTGTTGGGGTTGAAGGGGATGTCGTAGTTGACCAGGCGGTGACAGTGGTTCTGGAGGTCGATGCCCTCGCCGGCGGCGTCGGTGGCGAGGAGGATGCGTACCTTGCCCTCGGGGCGGGACGGCTCGGCCTGGAAGCCCAGGCGGATGCGCTCGCGCTCCTCGGCGGACAGGCCGCCGTGCAGGCGCTCGACCCGGCCGCCGTCGGTGAGCTCCTCCGCCTGGAGGAGGTCGTGCAGCCACTCCTGGGTGTCGCGGTACTCGGTGAAGACCACGATCCGCTCGTTGGTCCACTTCTTGCCGTCCGGGCGGCAGATCGCCTTGATCTCGTCGATCAGCGCCTCCGCCTTGGAGTCGGGCGCGGCCTCGTGGGTCAGCGCCCAGCGCTCCATCTCCTGGAGCAGGTCGAGTTCCTGGCCGTCCTCGGCGGGGGTGAGGGAGGTGGAGCGGGTCAGGGCGTCGTCCTCGGCGTCGACCAGGCCGGTGTCGTCGAGGTCGGCGACCAGGTCGGCGAACTCCTCCAGCCACTCGGGGACTTCGGCGGCGGCCGAACGTCCGCGCGCGGGGCCGCCGGTGTCGTCCAGGTGGGAGAGGTAGACCTGCACGGTGTGCAGGAAGGCGGCCGGGGAGGAGAACAGGCGCTTCTTCAGCAGCAGCGTCACCAGGTCGGCGGCGCGACGCCCGCCCCGCGCCTTCGGCGTCAGCTTCTTGCGGCGCAGTTCCGCGAACGAACCGAGCAGCTCGTGGATCGCGCGCTCCTGCGGCGTGTAGTCGACGGAGAGCTCGCGGGTGACGCGGGTGCGGAAGCGGGGCGTGCCGTCGGCGTTGGTGACCGTCGACTTCAGGCGGCGTACGACGGTGTCCTTCAGCGCCTCCTTGTCGGGGTCGACGCCGCGCGCGAAGCGCTGGTCGTCGATGAGTTCGAGGAGGGCCGTGTACGACTCGGGGTAGCCGTTGTGCGGGGTGGCGGAGAGGAAGAGGCGGTGCTCGAAGTGCGGGACGAGACGCCGGATCAGCTTCGTCTGCTGGGAGTCGACCGCGTACACCTGCTTGGGCGCGGCGGGGGCGACGTGGTGGGCCTCGTCGAGGACGAGGAGGTCGAAGAAGCGCTTGTGCTCGCCGTCGGGGCTCTCCTCGGGGGCGCCGATGACCTCGTCGAGGAGGCGCTGGGCCTTCTGGCCGCGCAGCCAGGGCAGGGAGACGATGGTGAGCGGGTGGACGCGGAACGGGTTGGCCGCCGTGCCGTGGGTGCGGCGCAGGCGGGCGCAGTGCTCGGAGTCGACGATGGTGAACTCCAGGCCGAACTTCTCGGCCATCTCGTCGCGCCACTTCAGGGTGAGGCCGGCCGGGCAGACGACCATGGTGCGGCGGGCCCGGCCGCGCAGCAGCAGCTCCTGGACGACGAGTCCGGCCTCGATGGTCTTGCCGAGGCCGACGTCGTCGGCGAGGAGGAGGTTGACGCGGGGCGCGCCGACGGCGCGGGAGACCGGCTCCAGCTGGTACGGCTCGACGGCGACGCCGGAGCGGAACGGGGCCTGGAGGGTCTTGGCGTCGGCGGAGGCGACGGCGGACCAGCGGACGGCGTCGAGGAACGCGGCGAGGCGGTTCGGGGAGTCGTAGGCGCCGGTGGAGGCGTCGGGGAGGGAGCCGGCGGGCAGGACGCGGCGGCCGGGCTCGACCTCCCAGATGACGGAGAGGGTGTCGCCGAAGCGGCCGTCGGCGACGGACTGGAGGTGGACGAGAGTCGCGGGCCTGCGCTCGACGTCTCCGTCGGGTGCCGGGGACGGCTCGACGCGGGCGACCACCCAGGACTGGCCGCGCACCTCGACGAGGTTGCCCTCCTCGGGGAGCCGCTCGGCCCCCGTCCGCTCGGTCTCGCGCTGAGCTGCTGGCGTCATGGGCGCTGTTCCCCTCGGGTGTCTCCTGCGGCCGTCCGTAGACAGTGTCCCGTCTCCCCTCCGGGCGGCGCGGTCGCAGCGTAACACGCTGTATTGACTGTGAACATAGATTACGAAAATGTGTGTGCGGGGCCGGTCACGCGATGCGGGCGAGCCGGTCCAGCAGGGTGCGGGCGCGTCCGTGCCGGGGGTCGGGGGCGGGGAGGATCCGGTCCTCCTCGTCGGCCAGTCGCCTCAGCAGTTCCCGCGCCGCGTGGCGCTCGCCCGTGCGGGCCAGCAGCACGGCGATCTCGTACCGGGTGTCCAGGACGCCGGGGTCCTCCGGGCCGAGGAGGCTGCGCTGCTCGGCGAGGACCGACCTCAGTTCCTCCAGTGCCTCACGGGTGCGGCCGAGGCTCCCCACGCACAGGGCGTGCCCGGCGCGGGCGGCGAGGACGTCGGCCCGGCCGAGGCCGGGGGCGGCCAGGAGGTCGTCGTACTCCTCCAGGGCGCGGGCGGGCCGGCCCGACCGGCGGACGCGGTCGATCTCGGCCAGCCGGGGGTGCGGGACCATCGGCTTCGCGGGACTCGCCGGGGCGGGCGACCAGGCGGCCGCCCGTGCGGCCACCTCGGTCGCGGAGGCGGGCCGGTCCTCGGGCCTCTTCTCCAGCAGTGCCTCCACCAGTTCCCGCAGTCCGGCCGGGACGCCGGGGCGGCGCTCGTCGAGCGGCGGCACGGGGTCGTGCGCGTGCCGGTGGTAGAGGAGGAACTGGCTGCCGCCGGCGAAGGGCGGGACTCCGGTGAGCAGTTCGTAGAGGACACAGCCCAGCGAGTACAGGTCGCTGGCGGGCACCGTCTCCCCCACGGCCTGCTCGGGAGCCATGTACATCACCGTGCCGGGCGTGCCGTTCGCCGCGGTGAAGCGGGTCTCGCCGGGCTGCGGGTCGAGGGCGGCGGCGACGCCGAAGTCGAGGACCTTGAGCTCGCCGTCGGGGGTGAGCATCAGGTTCGACGGCTTGAGGTCGCGGTGCACGACGCCCTCGGCGTGGGCGTGGGCGAGCACCTCGGCCGTGCGCCGGGTGAGGTCCGCGGCACGCTCGACGGGCAGCGGGCCCTCGCTCTCCAGGACGGCGTCGAGGGCCCGGCCGGGGACGAGGTCCATGACGAGGTAGAGCTGGCCCTCGTGGCTGCCGTGGTCGTGGACGGCGGGGATGCCGGGGTGACGCAGCCGGCCGGTGAGGCGCGCCTCGCGGAGGAAGCGGCGCTCCAGGGAGGTGAAGTCGACGGCTCCCCCGCGTGGTGCGAGGAGCTTCACGGCGACCTCGCCGCCGCGGACCGGGTCGTGCGCCGCCCACACGACTCCCATCCCGCCCCGGCCCAGCTCACGGGTGAGCTCGTACCGTCCCAGGCTTCGCCGCATCGCGCTCGTCCCCAGTCCCAGTCCCGGCGCCCGCGGCGCCCTTCACTCCCCTGTGCCCGGGGGCGGGCTCGCGCACCCGGTCGGCGGGGTCATTTTCGCACCCTTCACACAGGGCTCGGCCCCTGCGGGACCAGGAAGGGGCGGCGGGGGTCCTCCGGCACGGCGGGCCGGACGGCCAGCCCGGGGCTGGGGGCCGGCAGGTAGGGGGCGAGGGCCGCGTACACCTCGGTCGCGGAGGACGGGCGGTCGTCCGGTCGCTTGGCGAGCAGGGCGGTGACCAGTTCCCGCAGGCCGCGCGGGACGTCGACGCCCGCGTCCTCGATCCCGGGTGGCGGTGAGGTCAGGTGGTGGGTCGCCAGCAGGGCCGGCTGGTCCGTGGCGAAGAGGGTCTCGCCGGTGAGCATGTGGTGCAGCAGGCAGCCCACGGCGTAGAGGTCGCTGCGTCCGTCGAGCCGGTCCTGCCCGGTGAGCAGTTCGGGCGAGGCGCACGCGATGTTGCCGATGCTCTCGCCGGTCATGGTCAGGCGCGGGTCGGTGTCACTGAGGACCTTCACCAGCCCGAAGTCCAGGATCTTCACCACGCCGTCCCCGCGGACCATGACGTTCTGGGTCTTGAGGTCGCGGTGGACGAGGCCGGCCGCGTGGGCGGCCGACAGGCCGGCGCACAGCTGGGCCGCGACGGCGGCGGCCGTGGGCACGTCGAACCGGCCCTCGTCCTGCTGGTCGAAGAGGAATTCGAGGGTGGTGCCCTCGATCAGTTCCATGACCAGGCAGCAGGTGCCGTCCGTGACCGACGCGTCGAAGACGGTGGTCGTGTTGGGATGGTGGAGGCGTGCCGCGGCCTTCGCCTCGCGCTGGAAGCGCCGCAACGCCTCTTCCCGGCTCCGGGGGACGGCGAGCAGGTCCGCCGCGACCGTCTTGACGGCCACGGGCCGCTCCAGGCGCAGGTCACGCCCCTGCCAGACATGGCCCATCGCACCGCGGCCGAGGACCGATGTGAGCTGGTAACGGTCCAGGAGCACCGTTCCCGGCGTGAATTCCTGCATTTCTCCCGTCCTCCACACTTCCCGCACAGCGACCCGGACATTCACACTGTGAACAAAGTCAATGAGCGTAGTAGCCTCTCATATATATCCATCCAGAGACCCGTCCACCGCCGGCCCGCACACCAGCGCCCCAGCACCTCGGAGACTGTCGATGAGTACAACCGACTCCGTACCCGTCAGCCTCGCCGAGATCGCCCGGATCGCCGGTGTGGGGCGTGCCGCGGTGAGCAACTGGCGGCGGCGCCACGACTCCTTCCCCACCCGCATCGGCGGCACGGACGTCAGCCCCCAGTTCTCCCTGGCCGAGGTCGAGCAGTGGCTGAGGGACAACGGCAAACTCGACTCCATCGGGGGGCGCGAGCTTCTGTGGCCCCGGTTCGAGGCGCTGGGCAGCAGGGACGAGTCGGGCCTGGCCATCGCCGAGGCGGCCCGCCGCATGCACTCCCCCCGGACGCGCGGATCGCACCCGGAACTCACCGCGGAGGCCGAGGAGTTGGCGGCCGAGGCGGCGAAGCTGGGGCGGAGCGAGGGGGCGCGCGAGACGTTCGAGTTCCTGCTGCAGCGGTGGCTCGAGACGCATGTACGTCAGCTGAGTACGACACCTCCGCCGCTCGCCGCGCTGATGGCACGGATCGCGCTCGACGTCCGCGTCGGCGGGAGCGGCGAAGAGGCCGGCGAGAAGCTCACCGTTCTCGATCCGGCGTGCGGAACGGGGCACTTGGCGGCCGCGGCCGTGCAGGAGGGCGCGGGCTCGGGTCTGTCGGTGCTGGCGTGCGAGCGGGATCCCGCCCTCGCCGCGCTGGCGTCCGCACGGCTGGCGTTCCTCACGGCCGATCACGACGTCCGTACGGAGATCGTCACGGCGGACGCCCTGCGCGAGGACCCGTTCGCCGGAGCGCGGGTGGACATCGCACTCTGCAACCCTCCGTTCAACGAACGTGACTGGGGCTACGCGGAACTCGCCACCGACCAACGCTGGACACACGGTCTCCCGCCGCGGACCGAGCCTGAACTGGCTTGGGTGCAGCACCTGTTCGCCCACCTCAAGCCGGGCGGGGCGGCCGTCGTCGTCCTGCCTCCGGCGGTCGCCTCGCGCAAGGCGGGCCGACGCATCCGGGGCTCCCTGCTGCGGACCGGCGCGCTCCGTGCCGTGGTGGCCCTGCCACCGGGCAGTGCCCAGCCGCACAGCGTCTCGCTCCAGCTGTGGATCCTCAGAGCGGCACCGGACGGCACGGCCGCGGTGCCGCCCGGGCAGGACGTGCTCCTGGTCGACGCGACACGCTTCGCCAGGACCGGCACGCGTGAATCCGGCCCCCACTGGGAGTCGCTGCGGGCCTTTTCCCTCTCCGCGCTGGAGGCCTTCGACCGCCCGGACGCCGATCTGCCGGACGGAGCCGTCCGCGTTCCCCTCATCGAACTCCTGGACGACGAGGTGGACGTCACCCCCGGGCGCTACGCGTCGGTGACCGCCGAACCGTCCGGCCTCGAACTCGCGGCGGCCTGGCGGGAAGCGGGAACGGCGCTCACCGACCTGGCCCGTCGAGCCGAACGGCTGTCGGAACTGAGGTTCTCGGCCGACCTGCCGCAGACCACGACCAGCGTGGGCGACCTCGTCAAAGCCGGTGCGCTGTCGCTGCGTTCCGGACAGCAGACGCCGGACGGCACGACGGCACCCGGCAGGGACTCCGTGCCCCTCCTCACCGTCGCCGACCTGCTGACGGACGGCACTCCCAGCGGGCTCGTCGCCGCCGGATCGGCGCCCGTGATCGTCGAGGAGGGCGACGTCGTGGTCGCCGGTGTCGTACGCGCGTACCGGGCATGGGTGCACGAGGGGCCCCCGACGGCCCTGGGACCGCAGCTGTACGCCCTGCGGGTGGACTCGGCCAAACTGAACGCGCATTTCCTCGCCGGCTGTCTGCGCGCGCCCTCCAACGGGCGGCAGGCGGGCACCCACGCCTCCAGCTCGTCACGGGTCGACATCCGGCGCCTGCAGGTGCTCCACCTCCCGCTGCGGGAGCAGGAGGCGTACGCCGAGGTCTTCCGGGGCCTCCGGGACTTCGAGGCACGACTCGGTACCGCCGAGGGCCTGGGCAGGAGACTGGTGAGCGACGTGTCCGACCTGCTCGCGGCGGGCGGGCTCGGCGTCTGACCTCACCCGAGGGAATCAGGGGTTGCCCAGGTACGTGGTCGCCTCGACTCGACCAGGTGGCGCAGGACCCGGTGCTTCATCCGGAAGAAGTCCCGGGAGCCGTGGGTGGCCTCGCCCAGGCCCACCACCCCGGCGTCCCCCACCATGCGGCCCAGCACGTCCAAGTCCCGCAGGCTGCCTTAGGGGCCGGTGCTCATCAGTGTGTGGGCGCTGCGCTCGATCGCGTCCACCACGCTCGTCACGGACAGGACGGAGGAGCGCTTCGGCGTGTCGACGGTGGCCGGGGTGGCAACCCCTGCGGCACCCAGGGAGAGGAGGAGCGCCGAGGAGAGTACTGCTGCCTTGCGTGGTGTCATGCCAGTAGGTTTCCGTGCGCGCGAAGGCGTGCGCCAACCCGTGGGCTGCCCGCTTTCGGGTACCGCAGGCACTACGTGGCGGGGGCCGCCCCCCCTGGAGGGAGGGGGCAGCCGGACAGCGAAGGAGACGGGGAACGTCAGCCGCGCCAGGTGTCGTTCAGGGTGATCTTCGTGGAGGTGACCGTCGCGGTGCGGTTGGCGCCGCTCTCCCAGGTCACGTTCCCCGACGCGTCCTTGCGGAGGTACTTGTACTCGAAGGACGTGCCTTCGGGGAGTTCCACGTCCAGCTTCCACACCGGGTAGGCGGCCGGGTCGAGCTTGAGGGCGCTTCCGGGGTTCCAGTTGCCGAGTTCCGGCCGGTTGCCGGTCACGTAGATGTTCTGGCCCCAGCTGGTGGTGGCGTCGACGGCGAAGGACACGCCGGAGGTCACCGGGTCGGGGTCGGTGCCCCCGTCGCAGTTCCGGGCGCCCACGTGCAGGGCCAGGGCCGTGCCGGCGCCGAGGGTGGCGGTGAACCGGCCGGATCCGTCGACGGTGACGCCCTTGCCGGACTGGACGTCGCAGTAGTCGCCGGCGGGCAGCGAGGTCTGGAAGGTGCGCGTCAGCGAGGAACCCTCGTGGTTGATGGCGACGTACGCCTTGGAGCCGCGTCCGAAGGCGATCCGGTCACCGCCGTTGTCCCACCAGTCGGTCACGGCCTGGCCGCGGGCGGTGTTGCGGAAGCCGACCATGGAGGAGATCTCGCGCCAGTCGTGCTGGCACTTCCAGCCGTCGCTGTAACAGGCGTTCACCTGGCCGCCGTTCGGCGGGCCGGCGTCGCGGTCGGTGAACTCGTAGCCGGAGTGGACGTCGGGGCTGCCGTAGGGCCAGGCCAGCATGAAGACGTGGGCCAGGGTATAGCTCGCGCCGTCCTTGTAGCTGAGGGTGTCTCCGCCGCGCTCGGTGTCGTGGTTGGCGACGAAGACGTCGGACTCGTCCGAGGGCATGTAGCCCCAGCTCTCGCCGAAGTTCTTCAGGTACGCGAGGTTCTCGCCGGTGAAGATCCGCTTGAGGTCGCGTGCGTAGCGGAACTCCTGGACGTCACCGCTGCCGAGGTACTCGGACGGGGAAACGGCCTCGCCGGCGCCGTGGATGGCCTCGTGCTTCCAGTACACGTTCGGATTGCCGAGCCGGGACTTGATGGCGGCCAGGTCACCGGCGGCCATGTGCTTGGCCGCGTCGATCCGGAAGCCGTCGACGCCCAGGGACAGCAGGTCGTCGAGGTAACCGGCGATCTTCCCCCGTACGTGGTCCTCGCCGGTGTCCAGGTCCGCGAGGCCGACCAGCTCGCACTCCTGGACGTTGAAGCGGTCGCCGTAGTTGTTGATCTGCGCGGTGCAGTTGTCGAAGTCCGGCGCCGAGTAGACGCCCGGGTAGTCGTACTTGGTGTACGACGAGCCGCCGGTCCCGGCGCCGTTGCCGGCCGACATGTGGTTGACGACCGAGTCGGCGATGACCTTCACGCCCGCCGCGTGACACGTGTCGACCATGCTCTTGAACTGTGCGCGGTCACCGAGGCGGCCCGCGATCTCGTAGCTCACCGGCTGGTAGGAGGTCCACCACTGCCCGCCCTGGATGTGCTCCTGCGGCGGGGAGACCTGGACGAAGCCGTAGCCGGCCGGGCCGAGGGTGTCGGTGCACGCCTCGGCCACCGAGTCGAACTTCCACTCGAACATCACCGCGGTGACGTCCTTGTCGCCGGGCGGTGCCGCCTGCGCCGGTGCCGCGGCGGTGAGGAGGCTGCCGGCCACGCCGGCGGTGAGGGCGAGCGCCGCGGCCGTGGTTCTGCGTGCTCTGCTGGTACTCCGGTGCATGGAGTCTCCCGTGTGAGGATGCGGGTGTCCCGGGTGCCGGCCGACGGGTGACTGGGGAGTCGGCCCACCCTTGCAATACCTTGCAGAAAGATGACTGCAAGATGTTGCGGTCGCGACCGTAAGGGCAACGTTCAACTACGGTCAACCCCTTCGACGTCCCACCCGTCCGTGGTTCATGACGAGCCGTCAGTCGGTCCGCGGGACGAGGTCGTTCAGGGGCGGCGCGGCAGAAAGTTGAAGCGAGACCCCTTTACGGCGCTGTTCCGCGCCGGTAACTTGCCGCTGCCGTAAGAGCTTTCTGCAATTTTCCGTTCGGACTTTCACCGTCCGGGCGCCCGGACCGCCCGTACCCCCCTCGCCTCCCCTCCCCACGCCTCCTCCGGAGACACACATGAGACGCATCCGCACGCGGCTGCCCGGACGACCACTGGCGACAGCCGTGGCCGTCGGCGCCGTCCTGGGGCTGGTTTCCGTCCCCACGGCCACCCCCTCCCCCGCCACCGCCCCCGCCGCCACGGCCGACAACACGGCGACCGTCTTCTACTACACGAAGACGAAGAACTGGGACCGGTACAACCTGCACTACGCGCCCGACGGCGGTTCCTGGACCGCGGTCCCCGGCGTGGCGATGGAGACCGCCTGCACCGACTGGGTGAAGAAGACGGTCACCCTGGGCAGCGCGGAAGGCCTGCAGGCCACCTTCAACAACGGCTCGGGCACCTGGGACAACAACTCCGGCAGGAACTACGCCCTCGGCACGGGGAACATCACGGTCAAGGACGGCGTGATCGCCCACTCCGACCCCTGCGCCGACGGCGAGGACCCGGACCCGACGCCGGGGGACGGCAACCGGGCCACCGTCTACTACTCCACCCGGACCCTCGGCTGGACCACCGCCAACCTCCACTACCAGCCGGCGGGCGGTTCGTGGACCACCGTGCCCGGGGCCGGCATGCAGGCCGCGTGCGCGGGCTGGTGGAAGAAGGACGTCGACCTCGGCACGGCCACCTCGATGAAGGCCGCGTTCAACAACGGCAACGGCGTGTGGGACAACAACAAGGGCGCCGACTACACCCTGCCCACCGGTGTCACCACCGTCTCCGACAACACGGTCACCGAGGACGCCGACGACCCGTGCGCCGACGAGGTGCCCGACACGCAGGCGCCGACCGTCCCGGCCGGGGTCACGGCCCGGGCGGACGGTGTGTCCGTCGTGCTGACCTGGGAGCCGTCCACCGACGACACGGGCGTCACCGCGTACCAGATCACCCGCACCGGCGGGACCAGGGGCGATGTCGTGACCGACGTCGGCTCGACCGTCCTCTCCGACACGGACCTGGAGGAGAGGACCGCCTACACCTACACCGTCCGGGCCGTGGACGCCGCCGGCAACGTCTCCGCGGCCTCGGCCGCCGCGACGGCGACCACCGGCACCAAGCCATCGACACCCGCCGCGGGCAAGCCACTTGGCACCGACCCGCGCAAGGACCCGATCTACTTCGTCCTCACCGCCCGCTTCAACGACGGCGACACCTCCAACAACCGCGGCGGCAGCCAGCACGAGAAGTCCGGCAACGCGGCGAACAACGACCCCATGTTCCGGGGCGACTTCAAGGGCCTGGTGAACAAGCTCGACTACATCAAGGGCCTCGGCTTCTCCGCCGTGTGGATCACCCCGGTGGTCCTCAACCGCTCGGACTACGACTACCACGGTTACCACGGCTACGACTTCTACAAGGTCGACCCGCGTCTGGAGTCCGCCGGCGCCTCCTACCAGGATCTCATCGACGCGGCCCACGCCAAGGGCATGAAGATCTACCAGGACGTCGTCTACAACCACTCCTCCCGCTGGGGCGCCAAGGGCCTGTTCACCCCGACCGTCCACGGTGTGCGCGACTCCCAGTGGAGCTGGTACTACGACGAGAAGCAGCCCGGTTTCGAGTACGACGGCCTGACCGTCGACCCCAAGAGCGGCAAGTCCTACTACAACGGCGACCTATGGTCCACCGCCGAGCCGTCCGGCAACACCTGCGTCAACTGGGGCACGCCCACCGGCGCCAAGAGCCCCGAGGGCTACACCATCTACAACTGCCAGTGGCCCAGCCCGACGTCCGGCATGTTCCCCAAGGCGCTCTACCACAACTGCTGGATCGGCAACTGGGAGGGCGAGGACTCCCGTTCCTGCTGGCTGCACGAGGACCTCGCCGACTTCAACACCGAGAACGCGCAGGTGCAGAACTATCTGATCGGCGCCTACGACAAGTACATCGACATGGGCGTCGACGGCTTCCGCGTCGACACGGCCGTGCACATCCCGCGCACCACCTGGAACCGCCGCTTCCTGCCCGCGATCCAGGAGCGCGTCACCCAGCGGCACGGCGCCGAGGCGGCGAAGAACTTCTTCGTCTTCGGCGAGGTCGCCGCCTTCGTCAACGACAAGTGGAACCGGGGCTCGGTCAACCACTCCGCGCAGTTCTACACCTGGAAGGAGCGCAAGGAGTACAGCGCCGACGACGCGAAGGCGGCCCTGGAGATGTACGACTACGAGCAGCAGCAGGGGACGGGGAACCAGCCCACGTCCACCAACGCCTTCCTCGACGGCAACACCTACCACGCCCCGGACCACAGCCGCTTCTCCGGCATGAACGTCATCGACATGCGCATGCACATGAACTTCGGCGACGCGAGCAACGCCTTCCACAACGGCAAGGACTCCGACGACAGTTACAACGACGCCACGTACAACGTCGTCTACGTCGACAGCCACGACTACGGGCCCAACAAGAGCAGCGAACGCTACACGGGCGGCACCGACGCCTGGGCCGAGAACATGTCGCTGATGTGGACGTTCCGCGGCATCCCCACCCTTTACTACGGCTCGGAGATCGAGTTCCAGAAGGGCAGGAAGATCGACTGCGGCCCGAGTTGCCCGCTGGCCACGACCGGCCGGGCGTACTACGGCGACCACCTCGCCGGCGACGTGAAGGCCTCCGGCTTCTCCGAGGTCGACTCGGCCACCGGCGCCGTCGCCACGACGCTGGAACAGCCGCTCGTCAAACACGTACAGCGGCTGAACCAGATCCGCCGGGCCGTCCCCGCACTGCAGACGGGCCAGTACTCCACGGACGGCATCAGCGGTGACATGGCCTTCAAGCGGCGCTACACCGCGGGCGGCACGGACAGCTTCGCCCTCGTCACCGTCTCGGGCGGGGCGACCTACACCGGCATTCCCGACGGCACCTACCGGGACGCGGTCACCGGCGACACCCGGACCGTCACCAACGGCAGCCTCACGGTGGCCGCGCCCGGGAAGGGGAACCTGCGGGTGTACGTACTGAACGGCAGCGGGAAGATCGGGACTGACGGCCCCTACCTGAAGTAGGCGGGCGGACCTCTTCGGCCGTGGGGCCGGCGGCATTCGCCGCCGGCCCCACGTTCCTTGCGCGCCTCCGGCCCCGATGAGCCCGGACAGATTTCGATCATGCAACAGTCATGGTCATGACACCAACCCTGATGTGAAGATCATTATCGCACGAACGATCTACCGATGGAGATGTGATGAGGAGTATCCGCATCAAGAAGAAGGCGACCGCCTTCGCCACGTCCTTCGCGGCCGTGGCGGCCGTGATGGCGACCTCCGGTCCGGCGCACGCGGCGGAGTACACCGTCATGGACAACTGCGACGTTCCGTGGATCACCTGCTCGTACGGTGATCTGTGGCTGTTCTACAACTCGAAGGACATCGCCGTCCAGGACGGCTACATCAAGTCGGCGTTCACGACGTTCTACAACAACGTGTCCGACCACTGGGGTACGAGCCAGTACCAGGGATCGTCGCTGACGACCTACCGGTACGTCTTCGGCAACGGCGGCAACGGCAACGGCCAGTACATGAAGAACAACGCGGCGTCCGTGCAGAACTGCGCCCGGGACGACAACTACCGCGTGTACTACAACTCCGGCTACGGCGGCACCTCCCAGTACTTCGCGAAGAACGGCCCCTACGGAGACTGCAACCTCACCAACCTGATCTCCGCGCTGAAGAACAACAACGCGTCCTCCCACTTCGCCTGAGAAGGAACCCCCGTGAAGCACATCAAGCGGACCGCCACCGCCGTAGCCCTGACCGCTTCGGCTCTCCTGGTCAGCGCCTGCTCCGCCGGCACGACTCCGGAGACCGCGCAGAGCGTGGCCGACGACAGGCCGATCGTGAACAAGGAGAACTGGCCCAAGAAGGTTCCCACCCGTGGTCTGGCCAAGGACCTGACCCTTCCGCTGGAGGCGTACATGGCCTCCTACGAGGACCAGGTCACCGTCGAGCAGGCCGCCAACGACCTCCAGCAGTCCTGTATGAAGGACTACGGCATCGACCTGACGCTGCCGCGGGCGGGCGCCAACCCGCCTCCCAGTGACAACGACGCCAACATCGAACGCCGTTACGGCCTCACCGACCGGGCCGAGGCCGAGAAGTACGGCTACGAGCTCCCCCCGGCGCTGCAGGAGCACACCCGGCAGCCCATGCGCGAGCTGTCCGGTGTCGAGGTCGAGGTCCTGACCGGTCACACCAAGCCCGAGCCGGTCGAGGCCCCCGAGGGAGCCAGAGCGGTGGGGCCGGTCGCCGCCCCCGGCCAGGGCATCAAGCCCGCTCGGGCCGAGCACAACGGGAAGAAGCTGAAGACGGGCGGCTGCGTCGGCTGGTCCAAGGACCGGCTCGGCGTGCAGGAGGCCGACCCGGTCATGGTGGCGGAGCTCGCCGGGGACAGCCTGATGGAGTCGATGAAGGACGACAAGGTCGTCAAGGCCATCGCCGCGTGGTCGTCGTGCATGGACGGCAAGGGACACCCGGGTCTCGCCGATCCGTACAAGGCGATGGACCAGGGTGTCACGATCGACGGCAAGCCGACGCAGGAGTCCATCGCCCTGGCGGTCGACGACATCGACTGCAAGGAGCGGACGGACCTGGTGAAGGTCTGGTTCGGTGTGGAGACCGCGATCCAGAACAAGCAGATCACCGACAACAAGAGCCGGCTGACCGGCATCAAGGAGCAGCACGGCAAGGAAGTCTCCGCCGCCCGCAAGCAGGTGGCGGCTTCCGCCCGGTGAGGGCTGATGCCGTAGTGCCCGGACCGCGCGTGGTCCGGGCGCTGTGCCCGATGACTGCGTGCGTACCGGCCGCCGGGGGTACGGACGGTGCCGCCGGCCGGGCCCCGCGGCGCAGCGGCCGGTGACTTCGGGCGCGGGGCGGAGCAGTCCGCGAGCGCGTCCCTCCGGGCGGGACCGGGCGGGCCGTTCCCTCCAGGGAAGAGACAGCCGGTCAGCCCTTGTCCGGAACCCGGCCGGGGCCGGCCCCCGGGGGGGGGCGGGGC